>NZ_QDKJ01000006.1:0-298963 GCF_003115815.1 Brenneria roseae subsp. americana
CTATGGGGCGAAATCAATGCCACCTGCTATGCAGGTGGTTTTTTACGCACTTATTGTTGATTTTTGATGCAGATCAATTCTTTCATTTTTAATAAGTTAGCAATAGTTGATGAATTTCGTTTTTTGTAAAAAACCTTTGAAAGATGTGATCTGGCTTAAAACAAGAATACCCATAGAGAGGTATATTTCGCTCGAAATTTAAACCATACAAAGGGAGTGGGTAATGAAAAAGGCGTCTTTCTTATTACTGGCAGCTGCACTGGTGCCATCATTCGTACAGGCTCATCAGGCTGGTGATGTCATTGTTCGTGCAGGGTCCGCAACTGTGCGTCCGGTGGAAGGGTCTGACAATGTATTGGGAAGTCTGGGATCGTTTAAAGTTGATAACAATACCCAGCTTGGTTTAACGTTCAGTTACATGGTGACTGACAATATCGGAGTGGAGTTACTGGCGGCGACACCGTTTAATCATCGGGTTGGGTTGGACAGCCTTGGCGGAACCATTGCCGAAGTGAACCATCTGCCCCCATCGCTGGTCGCACAATACTATTTCGGTGACAAAGCCGACAAGCTTCGTCCTTACCTTGGGGTCGGGGTGAACTACACTATGTTTTATGATGAAAAATTCAATCAACGCGGAAAAGACGTCGGGCTGAGCGATCTGAGCCTGAAGAATTCCTGGGGATTGGCTGCGCAGGCGGGGTTGGATTACAACCTGGATGAAAACTGGTTGATTAACGCCTCGGTGTGGTGGATGGATATTGATACGGATGTGAAGTTCAAACTGAACGGGGAACAGCATAGCGTCAGTACCCGGTTGGATCCGTGGGTCTTTATGTTTGGCGTAGGATATCGGTTCTGATTATTTATAAACGGGCAACGTTATGTTTCTATCTTGCCCGTCTTATTTTTTTATTCGATAACAAACCATAAAAAACGGCGGATTCTTATCCGCCGTTTTTGCAGACAGGAAATAACAAACCAATAAATAAATCTTTATTCTTAAGTGAAACTTTATTCTTTAATAAATCTTTATCATGGCATTAATTGAAATTTTCAAAACATTGGTAATTAGAAGTTGTATTGAACGCCTACACGTAAACGAGTCTGGCGTTCGTCAGTAGTTTTGTTTCCTTCAACATTTGCCACCTGGACATAAGGCGTCCAGTTCTTATCAATTTTATACGACAGTTTCACATCATGGGTCATGCCATCGTTTTCGCTATCAGAAATATAACCGAATGAACCAGCCTTGGTATTCTTGTTATATTCGAACTCATACTCAATGGTGAAGTTGGCAGGTAATTTATAACCAAGGGTACTGGTAATCGTATAGCCTGTCATATCCGTTGGGTTTGTCGCACTACCAATGTTATTGCTGTAACGCTTGTAGAACGGACGATAGCGCAAGCCGTAGTACACCGAGTCGGTGATGTTTGCCATGCCTTTAATATAAGGACGGTAGTTGTTGGTATCTGAGTCAGTCACCAGATTAAAACCACCTTCCAGGCTGAACACTTTATCGAACTTATACAGGTAGCTGGCGGTCACTTCAGTACCGTTGGTGACGGTTTCGTTATAGGGTTTATTAGGGGTGTTATCCTTGCTGGACTGCTTCCATTTTCCTTCCATCGACAAGCCGAAGCCATTTTCAAAACGGTTGGAAATCAGAAGACGGTCTTGATGATTAGCGCTTGTCGTATCCTTCATTTCATGACGGTAGTCGAACGTTACCGCCATGGAGCTTAAGCTAATTAAAGAGGTTACCAACATTGTTAGAATTTTAACTTTCATTTTATTATCCCGTGTCAAAGAGAATTATTATTTAATAATATGCTGCCACTTTTGTTCAGCGGCTCCATTCTATTTGTTATTTTTAATATTAATGTGAATAAGATCTTCAAAATAAGAAAATAAAAAATGATTTCATTTCTGTGATTCTCTTCTTGTTTTAAGAGATTTATTTATGCCTTTTAAAATTGAATTGTTATTTTAATTGATGTTTCTTGTTAAAATAAACAAGATTATTTCAATATGAAATGTAATATGTTGCGTATGTTTTTAATTCCAATAAACCTATTATTTATTAAATAAGAATCATTATTCTAAAAGTATAAAGAGCGATTGAGATTTTTATTTTTAATTCATTATTACCAGTAAAAGATAATTAAGCAGAATAATACACTACGTAGTAACGTACCGGGAAACATAGTCTGCTAATATTTTGGTTGGTTGTCGGGTGATGCCGTACCGTAAGATACGCCATACCGCAAAGAAACGATATGGCGCCAGGAGAGGTTATCTTTCAGTGCTTACGAACGCGTCGCGGCTTTCATCTCGCTGACAAAAGCGTGTAACTGCGACAGCATTTCAGCGGGCTGATGCTGGTTTTTTTCGATGATCCGCACCACAGCGGAGCCGGAAATAGCACCGGCGGCGCCAGCAGAGAGTGATTCATGAACCTGAGAAGGTTCAGAAATCCCAAACCCCTGAAGGGACGGAGCGGCATTATACTCGCGCAATTTAGTGACAAGGTGGTGCAGCGGCAATTGCGCCCGTTTTTCCGTACCCGTCACGCCTGCACGGGATAACAGATAAGTATAACCCCGGCCATAGGAGGCAATTTCGCGTAGCAAATCGTCATCGGCGTTAGGCGGGCAGATAAAGATCGGCGCGATACCATGACGTTGAGCCGCCGCACGGAAAGGCGCGGACTCTTCCACCGGAACATCGGCAACCAGAACAGAATCAACGCCGACTTCAGCGCAACGCTGATAAAACGCATCAATACCGTTACTGAATACCAGATTGGCGTACATCAGCAGACCGATAGGCACATCCGGGTATTTCTGCCGGATTGCGGCCAACATTTCAAAACAGTGGCCTGGCGTTACACCGGCAGCAAAAGCGCGGAGCGTGGCATCCTGAATGGTTGGGCCGTCTGCCAGCGGGTCCGAGAAAGGGACTCCCAGCTCTAACGCATCGGCGCCAGCCGCAATCAACGTATCAATAATTTTCAGTGATTGCTCGGGTGATGGATCGCCCAGCGTAACAAAGGGGACAAACGCGCCTTCTTTGTTATCAGACAGACGTTTGAATAGATGTTGATAACGCTCCATTAAATTTCTCCCCGGTCTTTCAGAATATCGTGAACGGTAAATATGTCTTTATCGCCGCGGCCAGACAGGTTGACCACCAGTATTTGTTCTTTCTCTGGCTCCTCTTTGATCATCTTAAGCGCGTAGGCCAGCGCGTGAGCCGATTCCAGTGCCGGAATAATCCCTTCCTGGCGAGAAAGCGCTTTAAAGGCATCCAGCGCTTCATCATCGGTGATCGAAACATAATCAGCGCGGCCAATACTGTTCAGATAAGCGTGCTGCGGCCCTACGGAAGGGAAATCCAGACCGGCGGACAGGGAATAAGATTCTTCAATCTGTCCGTCCGAGGTTTGCATCATGGGAGATTTCATACCAAAGTAGATCCCCACGCGGCCATGTTTCAACGGCGCCCCGTGTTGCCCCGTTTCAATGCCCAGACCGGCGGGTTCGACGCCAATCAATCGAACTGACGTATCATCAATAAAGTCGGCAAACATGCCAATGGCGTTGGAGCCGCCACCCACGCACGCCAGAACGGCATCCGGCAGCCGGCCTTCTTTTTCCTGCATCTGGGCTTTGGTTTCTTCACCGATCATCCGCTGGAATTCACGTACGATGGTCGGATAAGGGTGCGGGCCAGCCGCCGTTCCCAACAGGTAATGGGAATTCTCATAACTGCCAGACCAGTCGCGTAGCGCTTCGTTACAGGCATCCTTCAGAGTGGACGAGCCGCTGTGTATGGGGATCACTTCGGCGCCCATCAAACGCATACGGAATACGTTGGGCGATTGGCGTTCAACGTCCTTGGCCCCCATATAAATGCGGCACTTTAACCCCAGCAGAGCACAGGCCAGCGCGGTGGCGACGCCATGCTGGCCGGCGCCGGTTTCAGCGATGATTTCGCTTTTTCCCATCCGTTTGGCCAACAGCGCCTGGCCCAGAACCTGATTGGTTTTGTGCGCGCCGCCGTGCAGCAGATCTTCGCGCTTCAGATATAGCTTGGTACGCGTTCCCGCCGTCAGGTTTTTGCATAAGGTCAAGGCCGTTGGCCGACCGGCATAGTTTTTCAGCAGATCGAGAAATTCAGCCTGAAAGTCAGGATCTTGCTGAGCGCTGACAAAAGCTTCTTCCAGTTGACGCAGCGCGGGGATGAGAATCTGCGGGACATACTGTCCGCCGAATTCACCAAAGTAAGGATTGAGTAACGTCATAATGTTCCTGTCTTTATACATTTAATAGTGATCAATATCGTCGGCTTATATCGTGCGCAACGCCTTGAAAACAGCCGCAATCTTATTCGGATCTTTCTGTCCTGGCTGACTTTCCACCCCGGAGTTAAAATCCAACCCTATACCGCCGAGCTGAGCGGCCCGTGAACAGTTTTCGGCATTCAATCCCCCGGCCAGCATGACATTATCCAGCGACTCGCCATTGAGAACTGACCAGTCAAATGTTTGACCGCTTCCGCCCTGAGCATTATCCAGCAAATAGCGATCGACATCCCGCAGGTTGCGAACGGGAAGTTCTCCATCCATGCTCAGCGCTTTCCAGATCTGGCAAGATGCGGGCAACTGCTGACGAAGTTGTGAAATGGTTTGTTGGTTTTCCTGCCCATGTAGCTGGACGGCGGTTAACTTAAGCTGCCCGGCGATATTGACAATCTTGTCAACAGGCGCATCGCGGAACACACCGACATAGCGAAGCGGGGCGCCGGCGATCACTTTTTCAGCCTGTGCCGGATCGACATATCGCGGGGAGGTTTCCACAAAAATCAGGCCGCCGTAAAGTGCTCCCGCACGATAAGCCGCCAGTGCATCTTCGGCGCGGGTAAGTCCGCAGACTTTGTTTTCACCCAGAATGACACGCCTTACGGCCATGGTCAGGTCGGGCTCGGACATTAATGAGCTGCCGATCAGGAAACCATCGGCGAACTGACTCAATTCACGAATTTGCGCATAGCGATTGATACCTGACTCGCTGATCACCGTCACGCCGGATGGCAGACGTGGCGCCAGTGTCCGGGTACGGTTGAGATCGATAGACAGATCGCGCAAATTTCGGTTGTTGATCCCGACCACGCGAGCTTCAAGCTGAATCGCTCTCTGTAACTCTTCTTCATTACTGACTTCGGTCAACACCCCCAGTTTCAGGCTATGAGCGACGTCGGACAACTGCCGATACCGATCGTCATCAAGCACCGATAGCATCAGTAAAATCGCATCGGCCTGATAATAACGCGCCAGATAAATCTGGTAGGGTGAAATGATGAAATCCTTGCACAATACCGGTTGCGACACCGCCGCGCTGACCAGCGGCAGGAACGAAAAATCGCCCTGAAAATATTTCTCATCGGTCAGAACAGAAATGGCCGAGGCGTAGTCCTGATAAACCCGTGCAATGGCGACGGGATCGAAATCATGACGAATCAGCCCCTTTGACGGCGACGCTTTTTTGCATTCCAGAATAAACGCAGGTTTATTCTGTCGCAGAGCCTGATAAAAATCACGCTGACTTGGCACGATCTCATGCTGAAAAGTAGACAGCGGCTGCTTTTGCTGGCGCGCTTCAACCCATAAGGCTTTATCACGCACTATTTTATTCAGAACGGTTTCCTGCATGACTTCGTTATCCTCTGGCAGACAGGTCAATAACACGCTGATAAACCTGTCCGCTTTGTATGACTTCCAGCGCCTGTTGAGCATTCTGACGCAGATTCTCCTGCCCGAACAACCGCATTAATAATGCGACGTTGGCGGCGACGGCTGCGCCATGCGCGCGCTCGCCTTTACCTTGTAGCAGAGCGGCCAGAATGTCACGATTTTCTTCCGGGGTTCCGCCCTGCAATGACGATAGCGAATAGCTGTCCAGACCGAAATCCTTGTGCGTCAATTCGTAAGTTTCGATCTCGCCATTATTGAGTTCGGCAACCTGTGTTGGCGCATGAATGGCGACTTCATCCATCCCGCCGCCGTGGACCACGGCGGCGCGTTGATAACCCAGCACGCGCAGCGTTTCGGCGATAGGGCGAACCAGCGCCGGACTATAGACGCCGATCAGCGCCAGTGGCGGTCGGGCCGGATTGACCAGCGGCCCCAGTACATTGAATACCGTGCGGGTTTTCAACTGCTGACGCACAGGCGCCGCATGACGGAACCCCAGATGATATTGCGGGGCGAACAGAAAACAGACGCCTAAATCATCCAGTGCCTGGCGAGAGGTCTGCGCAGACATGTCGAGTTTGATGCCAAACGCCGCCAGCAAATCGGATGACCCTGAACGGCTGGATACACTGCGGTTACCGTGTTTGGCCACTTTCAGACCACAACCGGCCGCGACAAAAGCGCTGGCTGTTGAAATATTAATGCTGTTGGTACCATCGCCCCCGGTGCCGACGATATCGGCAAACAAATAATCCGGTCGGGGGAAAGGCTGGGCATCAGCCAGTAACGCCGCCGCCGCGCCCGCGATCTCATCAGGGTGCTCGCCACGAACTTTCATACTGATTAACGCCGCGGCCAATTGGCTGGCTTCCAGTTCACCGTGAATAACCGCGGTAAACAGGTCCTGGCTTTCCTGGCGGCTGATGTTCTCAGCCCGGTATAATTTTTCCAGTGTGTTTTGCAAGGAGAAAGTATTTTGCATGATAGCGTCCTTCCTTAAGCCAAAGCCCAGTTCAGCGTTTGTTCGAGCAGACGCGCACCGTGGGTGGTTAAAATTGATTCAGGATGAAATTGGAAACCACAAACGCGGTCTGCATCATTCCGCACGGCCATGACCATGTTATTGAAACGAGCATTGACGGTCAGCGTTGAGGGAATATTGCTGCCAACCAGCGAGTGATAGCGGGCGACCGGCAGAGGCGACGGTAATCCGTTGAACATGCCTAATCCGTCATGATCGATAGCGGAAGCTTTGCCATGCAGGATTTCACCGGCTTGACCGACATGACCGCCATAGGCTTCAACAATGGCCTGATGACCGAGGCAGATGCCGATAATCGGCAATCTGCCGCGCAGACGTTGCAGCAGTTGCGGCATACAGCCCGCATCTGCCGGGGTGCCGGGACCGGGAGAAAGCATCAGCACGGGGTTTTCCATTTGCTGCAGGCGTTCAATAATGACCTCGGCAGGTATCTGGTTGCGGTAAATCACCACATTGTGTCCGCTGGCGCGCAACTGATCCACCAGGTTGTAGGTGAAAGAGTCGATATTATCGAGCAGTAGGATATCGGCCATTAGAACATCTCCTTTGCATTATGCGCGCTGGCAATGGCCCGCAGTACCGCCCGGGCTTTATTCCGTGTTTCATCGGCTTCCGCCTGTGGATTCGAGTCCAGAACGACCCCGGCGCCCGCCTGAACGGTGGCGATGCCATCTTCAACATAGGCGGATCGGATAACGATGCAGGTATCCAGATCGCCATGCGCCGTGAAATAGCCAACGGCGCCGCCATAGCTGCCGCGACGGGTTTTCTCGCTCCCGGCGATCAATTGCATGGCGCGGACTTTCGGCGCGCCGCTTAGCGTCCCCATATTCATACAAGCACGGTAGGCGTGCAGCACGTCCAAATCTTCTCGTAGCGTACCGACGACGCGGGAAACCAGATGCATAACGAAGGAGTAGCGATCAACTTTGGTCAGGTCGGCGACGTAACGGCTGCCAGGATGACAGATTCGCGCCAGATCGTTGCGCGCTAAATCGACCAGCATCAGATGTTCTGCCAATTCTTTATGATCGGTGCGCATTTCCAGTTCAATACGGCTGTCAAGATCGCGATCCAGTGAACCATCCGCACGACGACCGCGAGGACGCGTGCCGGCAATCGGGTAAATTTCAATCTGGCGGCTGTCCGCATCGTATTTCAATGAGCTTTCCGGCGAAGCGCCGAACAGGGTGAAGTCCTGATCCTGCATAAAAAACATATACGGGCTGGGATTATTGTCTTTCAGCGTTTGATAGGCCGCCAGCGGGGATGGGCAGGGTAATGAGAACCGTCGTGACGGCACTACCTGGAAAATTTCGCCAATGCGGATAGCCTGTTGCATCTGGCTGACGACTTCGCCAAAGGCTTCGTCGCTCTGATTACAGTTCAACGTCATACTTTCAATTGACTGGCGCGGCAGCGCCGGTGCCGGGTGAGTCAACTGCTGCTGCAACTGTTCCAGACGGTGTTGCAGGCGTTGGCGTTCAGCATTATCCGGCGTAAACAGGCTGGCCTGTAGCTTGGTGACATGTTGTTGATGGTCGAGAATCAATAACGTTTCCGCCAGATAGAAACAGAAGTCCGGGCAGCGTTGTTGCTGACTCAGCGCCGGCAGCGATTCAAAACCGGCGACCAGATCGTATGCAAACAATCCGCCGAGAAACATCGCTTCCCGCTCGTCTTTAGGACAGTCGACCAACGTCAGAATCTGACGTAAGGCATCAAAGACGGACAATGAACGCAGTCGCGCATCTTCATCCTGAAGCGTATCGGCTTCGGGAAAGGTCAGTTCTCGTCCGTTAGGATGTGGTTCATTACGAATGTCGGCGGGCAGCGCAGCATCCAGCAAAGGAAGCAAGGCTGCGCCGTTTGCCGTCAGCGCCTGTACCGAAACCAACGGGCCCAGTGCGGTAATACGCAAAGCGCTATCGACGATTAACAGGCTTTGCAGATTTTCTTTGCTGTCAATTTCTGCGGATTCCAGCAGCAGCGTCGATGGTCTGGCGCCGCACAGCTGATGGAAGATGGCGCTGGGGTCGTTTCGATACACGGCCTCGGTACGCAGCAGTTCCAGTTTTGGTTTTGTTGTTTGCATTATTGCTACCTGTATCAATGTGTCCATAAAAAACACCCGGGTGTTTTTCAACGTCGCTTGCGACGGCCCAAAGGGTGATGGATAAATAGCTCGTCATAAAAAAGCCCGCTGGATAAGCGGGCCTGGGAATATCTGCATGTTGTGATAACAGCGATGCGTGATTACTCCACCCGCGACAGGGAAGAGCGCCACCAACCAAGTTCCATCATCTTTTGCATAGTCATTATCATCATCTCACTATCTGCGTGCTGAGCTTGTGTACTAGTTAACTGGTTCGCGTGGCAAAAGTCAACAACAGGAATAACATTATTTTATTGTACCGGGCAATGGTTTGGTGAGCCGCGTACTGGGCGGCGGGGAAATGAATCTTATTTACCCTTTTACGCAGGTTAATGGCATCATGCCGTCTTAACCCGATTAGATATCAGGGAAAATACGGGAATGGGATGTCTTGTCTGTTCGTTCCGGGCATCCCGGCCTTTGCCATCGGTTTCTGCCTGCTTAAGCGGGTGATGAACGTACACCGCCAGTCATGGATATATTTGTGCCAGAAGAATCTCAATCAATTTTGTCATCGTTTCCGCTCTATGACCTGCATAGTCATACTACTGCGTCAGACGGTTTATTGACGCCGCCCGAACTGGTCGCCCGTGCCGTAGCGATGCGCGTGAATGTTCTGGCTATTACCGATCACGATACCACCGCCGGACTGGCGGAGGCCCGGCGGTCTATTGATAACCACCGATTTCCGCTGCGGCTTGTTGCCGGCGTGGAGATTTCCACGCTGTGGGAAAACCATGAAATTCATATCGTGGGACTGGGGATGGATGTTGATCACCCAGCCCTGTGTGCGCTTTTACAGCAACAGGCGCAGTCAAGGCTGGCGCGGGCAGAGCAAATTGCTATCCGGCTGGAAAAAGCCCGCATCCCTGATGCGTTTGCCGGTGCCAGCCGGTTGGCGCCGGGCGGTCAGATCACCCGCGCGCATTTTGCCCGCTATCTGGTTGAGCGCGGTGTTGCACCGAATATCAATCAGGTATTCAAAAAATATCTGGCGAAAGGGAAAACCGGTTACGTTCCGCCACAGTGGTGTACAATAAAGCAAGCGATTGATGCCATTCATCAATCTGGTGGTGTTGCGGTGTTGGCCCACCCAGGGCGTTACGACCTGACGGCCAAATGGCTGAAGCGTCTGTTAAGTACATTTGCCGGGAACGGCGGGCAGGCTATGGAAGTGGCGCAATGCCAGCAGGCGCCGGATGAACGGACCCAGCTTGCTCGTTATGCCAGAGATTTTCATCTGATGGGGTCGCAAGGGTCTGATTTCCATCAACCTTGCGCCTGGATTGAGTTGGGGCGGAAATTGTGGCTGCCTGCCGATGTTGAGCCCGTCTGGCAACACCCGGCTTTGGCGCAGTAACGGCACCGATCGGATGTGAGCCATTATCCCATAACCGGTTTGGCAACCACACGTGAATAACGTGTTGGAATAATCATGTCCTAAAATAACAACGTTTCAGCACCATAACGATCCAATATTTGCACGACTACGCGGGGCGCTGAAGGCGTACACGGGTATTTCAGAAGCACGAGGTAGTGTCATGAGTCAGTTTTTCTATATCCACCCGCAGAATCCACAACCGCGATTGATTACGCAATCCGTGGATTTTCTGCATAAAGGTGGAGTCATTGTCTATCCCACCGATTCCGGTTATGCACTGGGATGTATGCTGGGCGACAAAAACGCGATGGAGCGTATCTGCCGAATCCGCTCACTGGACAGTAACCACAACTTTACATTGATGTGCCGCGATCTGTCTGAGCTGTCCACTTATGCCTATGTTGATAATGCCGCATTTCGCCTGATTAAAAACAATACGCCGGGCAACTACACCTTCATTCTGAAGGCGACCAAAGAAGTTCCCCGCCGCCTGATGAATGAAAAGCGCAAGACGATTGGGCTGCGCGTGCCGTCCAATCCCATTGCGCTGTCATTGCTGGCCGCACTGAATGAGCCGCTTATGTCTACCACGCTGATGTTGCCGGGCAATGATTTTGCCGAATCCGATCCGGAAGAAATTCAGGACACGCTGGGCAAACAGGTGGATTTGATCATTCACGGCGGTTTTCTTGGGCAGCAGCCAACAACCGTTATTGATTTAACCGAGTCGTCGCCGCAGATTGTCCGTGAAGGCACCGGGGATGTGACGCCGTTTCAGTAATCGTTCGCGCATCATCGGACTGATGAAGGAGGGATAGCGACAACATCCCGTTTCTGGAACGCCGCTTTGCTCTGTCCGCACAACAATAACAATTAGGATACAAATGGCGCGAATCTCTGTATAATCGCGCCAGCATTTTTTATGACATATTATTTTCACATAACTCACTGAATTATAACAGTGAGTTATGTTCCCCCCGACGCCTGGGAAGGCGACACTCAGAGGTTGCTCGATGAGCGAAAAGCTACAGAAAGTACTGGCGCGCGCAGGTCACGGTTCGCGTCGTGAAATTGAAGGTATTATCCAGGCGGGACGCGTTAGCGTTGATGGCAAAATTGCCACGCTGGGTGACCGTGTTGAAGTGACAAAAGCCACCAAAATCCGTATTGACGGCCACGTGGTTTCCGTCAAGGAAACCGAAGAAACGGTTTGCCGTGTGCTTATCTATTACAAACCGGAAGGTGAACTGTGTACGCGCAGCGATCCGGATGGTCGTCCTACCGTATTTGATCGTTTACCGAAAATCCACGGCTCTCGCTGGGTGGCTGTCGGTCGTCTGGACGTGAATACCTCGGGGCTATTGCTGTTTACCACCGATGGGGAACTGGCCAATCGCCTGATGCATCCCAGCCATGAAGTTGAGCGTGAATATGCGGTGCGGGTATTCGGCGAAATCAATGATGAGAAGCTCAAACAGCTTAGCAAAGGCGTGCAGCTGGAAGATGGCCCGGCGTCGTTCCGCACGATTCGTTATCAAGGCGGCGAAGGCCTTAACCAATGGTATAACGTGACGCTGACGGAAGGGCGTAACCGTGAAGTTCGCCGCCTGTGGGAAGCGGTCGATGTGCAGGTTAGCCGCCTGATCCGCGTGCGCTACGGCGACATTCAATTGCCTAAAGGGCTGCCGCGCGGCGGCTGGACTGAAATGGCGCTGGACGATATTAACTACCTGCGAGAATTGGTGCAACTGCCGCCGGAAACCGTGACCAAACTGCCGGTTGAGCGGGAGCGTCGTCGGGTAAAAGCCAATCAGATTCGTCGTGCGGTAAAACGTCACAGCCAGATTAATTCGACGCCAGCAAGACGCTCGTCACCGAAACCCAAACGTAACGGTTAATATCCACTCGTTGGCGTTCAGGCAGAGAGGTTCCCGAGCAGGGGACATCTCTGGCCGGATGGTGTGATCCCTGCGTCCTGGAATCACATAAAACGCCGTTTACCAGTCTATACCTTGCTGTGCTTTGATTCCCGCTTCAAACGCATGTTTGACCGGGCGCATTTCGGTCACGGTATCGGCGATCTCCAGTAAATCCCGGTGACAACCGCGTCCGGTGATTATTACCGTTTGTCCGGCAGGGCGCTGGTTCAGTGCGTTAATTACGTCATCCAGTGCCAGATAACCGTAGCTGATCATATAAGTCAGTTCATCCAGCACCACCAGATCCAACTGTGGATCGGCGAGCATTCGCTTACCGTGCTGCCAGACTTTCACTGCCGCATCGGTGTCAGTCTGGCGATTCTGGGTTTCCCAGGTAAAGCCGGTTGCCATAACCTGAAATTCCACACCGTGCTTTTGCAGCAGATTTTTTTCGCCATTTGGCCATTCGCCTTTAATAAACTGAATAACGCCTGCGCGTAAATTGTGCCCGACGGCGCGCGTAACCGTACCAAAAGCAGCGGTGGTTTTCCCTTTCCCATTTCCGGTGAAAATGATCAGAATGCCGCGTATGTCATTGGCCGCGGCAATACGGGCATCTACACGTTCTTTAATGCGTTGCTGACGCTGTTGGTGACGTTCATCGCTCATCAGATATTCTCGATTGGTTAGTCGGCGGGGCCGGCTTTTCTGCCGGGTTGGGCGTCAAAGCTCATCCCGGTTTTCCGGCGGCTGTCATCACCCATTAAATAAAGGTACAGCGGCATGATATCCGCGGGGGTTTTCAGTTTCTCCGGGTTTTCATTCGGGAAAGCGGAGGCTCGCATGGTGGTGCGCGTACCGCCGGGGTTAATGCAGTTCACCCGCAGATGGGTATGCCGATATTCATCTGCAAGGACCTGCATCATGCCCTCGGTCGCAAATTTGGACACTGAGTAGGCTCCCCAGCCTGCACGGCCCTGGCGTCCCACGCTGGAGCTGGTGAAAACCAGTGACGCACTGGGAGACTTCAGTAATAACGGCAGCAGAGCTTGCGTCAGCATAAAGGCCGCATTGACGTTGACCTGCATGACCTGATGCCAGGTTTCGACGGATTGCTCCGCCATCGGCGCGATATCCCCAAGGAGTCCGGCGTTGTGCAGTACGCCATCCAAATGGGGAATGACGCGGGCTAACTCGTTGGCAATTTGGAAAAACTGTTCGGAATGGGCCGTTAACATGTCACAAACAATGATGTGGGCTTCTGTGCCATTTTCCTGAAAAATTTGCTGTTTCACGGCCTGAAGTTTGCTTTCTGTTCGGCCAAGCAGAACAAGGCGGGCGCCAAATCGGGCATAGGTGAGGGCCGCTTCGCGGCCGATACCGTCGCCTGCACCGGTGACCAAAATGATACGTTGTTGCAGCAAGTCGTTTTTAGGCTGGTAATGCACGGGGAATTCCTCTTACCGTGGCGGTGTTGATGCCACGTTTCAGATAACAGACCTGCCAGACACCATGATTTAGCGGTATGCCATCGCTGTACTGCCAGGGTATCCGGCTGAACAAAGACATCCAATGGGGATGAAGATAAAGGAGTTATGCCTTAAATAACGCGAGTTTTCAATGAGAGTGGCGCCATTTCTTATTGGCGGGATATCCTGCCCGCCCTCTCGCGGGTGCGGTAAAAAGCAGTAGAAAGCAGGAAACGATGTGAATAACATCGCCATCTCGCACGTCATCAGTTAGGTTAACGCTTTAGCGCACGACGCTGATGTCGTAGTTGGTTAGAATAATCAACATCATATTCAATACTCAGTTAATGAGGGCGGTATTTGTGGAATTACTTTCTCAGTACGGTTTGTTCCTGGCTAAAGCGCTCACCATCGTGGTGGCGATCGGCGCGCTGGTGATTGTGGCATTTGGCATATCACAGCGAAAGCGTCAGCACAAAGGTGAGTTACAGGTGATTAATCTGAGCGAACAGTACCGTGATATGCAGCGGGAAATGCAAACCGCCTGCATGAATGACGCTGAGCGTAAGCAGTTATCCAGGCAAGAAAAAAAGAAAGCAAAAGCGTCAGCCAGGCAAGATAAGCAGCGGGCGAAACGCGGTGAAGAAAAAAATGCAAAACCTTGTCTGTATGTGTTGGATTTCAACGGCAGTATGGATGCCGGCGAGGTAAGTTCGTTACGTGAAGAGATTTCTGCCGTACTGGCCGTGGCGAAACCGCAGGATGAGGTGCTGCTGAGACTGGAAAGTCCGGGTGGAGTGGTGCATGGATACGGGCTGGCCGCATCGCAACTGCAACGCTTGCGACAGGGCGGCGTTCGCCTGACGGTCGCTGTCGATAAAGTAGCCGCCAGCGGCGGATATATGATGGCCTGCGTAGCCGATCGCATTGTCGCTGCGCCGTTTGCCATTGTGGGGTCAATTGGCGTGGTCGCTCAAATTCCCAACTTCAATCGCTTATTGAAGAACAAGGATATTGATGTTGAATTGCATACCGCTGGTGAGTTCAAGCGTACATTGACCCTGTTTGGTGAAAACACCGAGGCCGGGCGGGAAAAATTCCGTGAAGATTTGAATGTCACTCATCGGCTGTTCAAACAGTTTGTGCAGGATATGCGCCCTTCGCTGGATATTGATTCCGTCGCCACCGGTGAACATTGGTTCGGTTCTCAGGCCAGGGATCTGGGGCTGGTCGATGCGATTGGCACCAGTGACGATCTGCTGATCGCCGAAATGGAGAACCACGAAGTCCTCAACGTGCGTTACACCCGTCGTAAACGCCTGCTGGATCGCCTGACAGGCAGCGCGGGGGATACCGCGGAACGATTAATGCTACGCTGGTGGCAGCGCGGCAATAAACCGCTGCTGTAAGCGTGGAAATATAGCGTGTAACGCCATCGCCCGCGAATTATCGCGGGCGATTTGTTTTTAATCGATCAGATAATATTTTTCAGACAGCACCTGGGCCAAATGTTTAAACATATTGAAAACCGCCGTTGTCTTGAGCGTGGGTAACCCATTGTCATCAAGGAAAAACTCGCCGCGAAAGACCAGTACGTCATTTTTTTGTTCTACGCTCTCGGCGAGCATGCCGTGCAGGTAATCGTCGTGATTTTGAATAATTGAATTGGCTTCAGCCAGCAAACTCTGACGGTCAATCGGGGTTTTTTCTGCGCGTATCTGAGATTCATTGGACATTTATTACCTACTCCTGTGTTCAAACTTTAATCATCGTCGGCTTTTTAGCGTAATCCTGAACAGCTAAGGATCGCGATGCTGGAGCGACTACGGTGCGTGCTATCCAGAACAATAGTGATGTTTCCCGTGATGAAAAGATTGTACTGCGTGAAACGATGCTATCGCAAATGTACTAAATTTTAGCAACTTGCTTGCCGATACTGAATTCAGTTCAGATTGGCTAAAACGTCGTTTCCATGCTAATTAGGTTGCGTGGCGTTATTTATCAGGTAGAGTGTGGGATTTTGTGCTGCCAGTGGAATAATTTCTTTACGTCATGGCAGTCTGCACTGATTTAATGTGGTAGATAGACAACGTTAATGTTCAGACAGAATAGAGGGTTACAGGCGTCGCGTTGAAAAAAAGGTTCACCCGCGCAGGATAAATCCGCAACGCCGTGATCCACAATTAATCGAGCATCCGCCCTTGTTTATTTTGGTGGATGCCCCCAAAAGATATCTGATTTTCAGAAGAATTAAGCAGGTAATAGTACATATGGGTAAAGCTCTCGTTATAGTTGAGTCCCCGGCAAAAGCCAAAACGATCAATAAGTATCTTGGCAATGACTACGTGGTGAAATCCAGCGTCGGTCACGTGCGCGATCTGCCGACCAGTGGTTCAGTCAGTAAGAAGAGCGCAGACTCAACCAAAGACAAAACGAAAAAAACGGTCAAAAAGGATGAAAAATCCGCGCTGGTCAATCGCATGGGGGTTGATCCTTATCATGGCTGGAAAGCCAATTACGAGATTTTGCCTGGCAAGGAAAAAGTCGTTTCTGAACTGAAAACGCTGGCGGAAAACGCTGAGCACATCTATCTCGCAACCGACCTTGACCGCGAAGGGGAAGCCATTGCCTGGCACCTGCGGGAAATCATCGGTGGTGACGATAAGCGGTTCAGCCGCGTGGTGTTTAACGAAATTACCAAGAATGCCATCCAGCAGGCGTTCCAGAAACCGGATAAGTTAAATATCGATCGCGTGAACGCCCAGCAGGCCCGTCGTTTTATGGACCGCGTCGTGGGCTACATGGTTTCTCCGCTGCTGTGGAAGAAGATTGCCCGTGGATTGTCCGCCGGGCGCGTACAGTCTGTTGCCGTACGCCTGATCGTTGATCGCGAGCGTGAAATAAAAGCATTTGTTCCGGAAGAATACTGGGAACTGCACGCCGATTTACTGTCAGGTAATGATGACCAGTTGCAAATGCAGGTCACCCATCACAACGGCAAGCCATTTAAACCGGTTAATAAGGCTCAGACACAGGCAGCGGTCAGTCTGCTGGAGAAAGCCAGCTATGTGGTCGCCGAGCGTGAAGATAAACCGACCAGCAGTAAACCCGGCGCGCCTTTCATCACATCGACGCTACAGCAGGCGGCCAGTACCCGTCTTGGCTTTGGCGTGAAAAAGACCATGATGATGGCTCAGCGCCTGTACGAAGCGGGCTACATCACTTATATGCGTACTGACTCAACCAACTTGAGTCAGGATGCGTTAACCATGGTTCGCGGGTACATCGGCGACGAATTTGGTAAACGTTATCTGCCGGAGGCGGCTAACCACTACAGCAGCAAAGAGAATTCACAGGAAGCGCACGAAGCGATCCGTCCTTCAGATGTGAAAGTGTTGGCCGATAGCTTAAAAGACATGGAAGCGGATGCGCAGAAATTGTATCAGCTGATTTGGCGTCAGTTTGTCGCCTGTCAGATGACGCCGGCGCGGTACGATTCCACGACATTGATTGTTGAAGCCGTGGGTTACCAACTGCGAGCCAAAGGCCGCACGTTGCGATTTGATGGCTGGACGAAAGTCATGCCCGCGCTGCGTAAAAATGATGAAGATCGTACTTTGCCGACGGTAGCGGTGGGTGGGCAACTTGCATTGCAGAAACTGTTGCCGGGGCAGCACTTTACCAAACCGCCAGCGCGTTACAGCGATGCCTCATTGGTAAAAGAGCTGGAAAAACGCGGCATCGGCCGTCCTTCTACTTATGCATCGATTATTTCGACCATTCAGGATCGCGGCTATGTGCGGGTGGAAAACCGCCGTTTCTACGCTGAAAAAATGGGTGAAATTGTTACCGATCGTCTGGAAGAAAACTTCCGTGAACTGATGAACTACGATTTCACCGCGCGTATGGAAAGCAGTCTCGACCAGGTGGCGAATAATCAGGCGGAGTGGAAAGCCGTTCTGGATGAGTTTTTTGCCGAGTTCAGCAAACAGTTGGAAACCGCGGAGCAGGATCCTGAAGAAGGCGGCATGCGGCCGAATCAGATGGTGATGACCAGCATCGACTGCCCGACCTGCGGACGCAAAATGGGAATACGCACTGCCAGCACCGGCGTTTTCCTTGGTTGTTCAGGTTATGCGCTGCCGCCAAAAGAGCGCTGTAAAAGCACTATCAATCTGATCCCTGAGGCAGAAGTGCTGAATGTGCTGGAGGGAGATGAAGCCGAAACCAATGCGCTGCGTGCGCGTCGCCGCTGTTCGAAATGCGGTACCGCTATGGATAGCTATCTGATTGATAATCAACGTAAACTGCACGTGTGCGGTAATAACCCGGCTTGCGATGGTTATGAGATCGAAGAAGGTGAATTCCGTATCAAAGGTTATGACGGCCCGATTGTTGAATGTGAAAAATGCGGCTCGGAAATGCACCTCAAGATGGGGCGCTTTGGTAAGTATATGGCCTGTACCAATGAGACCTGTGGCAACACGCGTAAAATTTTACGTAACGGCGACGTCGCGCCACCGAAAGAAGATCCGGTACCGCTGCCTGAGTTGCCCTGTGAGAAGTCGGATGCGTATTTCGTTTTACGAGATGGCGCAGCGGGCGTTTTCCTGGCAGCCAATACGTTTCCGAAATCTCGGGAGACGCGTGCGCCGCTGGTTGAAGAATTACAACGCTTCAAAGATCGTTTGCCTGAAAAATTGCGTTACCTGGCCGATGCGCCGGCAACGGATAAGGATGGCAATAAAGCGATGGTGCGTTTTAGCCGTAAGACCAAGCAGCAGTATGTTTCTTCGGAAAAGGATGGCAAGGCCACCGGCTGGTCAGCTTTCTACGTCGATGGCAAATGGGTGGAAGGCAAGAAATAAGCCGTTTATCCATCATGTTTTTACGGTTGCCCATCAGAGATATACTGTGGGTAGATGAACGTTAAAACTCACTCAGGCCAGCCTTTTTAGGCTGGTTTTTTTTTGATCTGGGTAAGAGGATGGCGATTTACCCGAGAGAATAATTGTCCGTTGATATAACCTTGACCGGTTTCACGCAATTTCTTTGTGGACATCATGCGATTGTGGTTATATAAAAACTGTTTTTATGATTAAATGACATTAAATGCATGTATATGCATCAGAGTATCGGATAACAAAGCATATTTCTGTTAATGGAACATCATCAGACTTTAACTACCGCACGCACAATTCAATTGGGAATGGGATAAATTATGAAACTGCAACAGCTTCGTTATATTGTTGAAGTTGTTAACCACAACCTGAATGTTTCTTCTACCGCTGAAGGTTTGTATACCTCTCAGCCAGGGATCAGTAAACAAGTCAGAATGTTAGAGGACGAGCTGGGCATTCAGATTTTCGCCCGTAGCGGAAAACACCTGACGCAGGTCACCCCCGCAGGACAGGAAGTCATCCGTATTGCGCGTGAAGTCCTTTCCAAGGTCGATGCCATTAAAGCTGTTGCCGGCGAGCACACTTATCCAGATAAAGGCTCTCTGTATGTCGCCACGACGCATACGCAGGCCCGCTATGCGCTACCCAGCGTAATAAAAGGATTTATTGAGCGTTATCCACGCGTATCGCTGCATATGCATCAGGGATCGCCCACGCAGATAGCGGAGGCGGTGGCCAAGGGAACGGCGGATTTCGCCATTGCGACAGAAGCGTTGCACCTCTATGACGATTTGATCATGTTGCCGTGCTACCATTGGAATCGTGCGGTGGTGGTGAAGCCCGATCATCCTTTGGCTGCAAAGAAAGACATTAGCATTGAAGAGTTGGCCGCTTATCCGATAGTCACCTATACCTTTGGTTTTACGGGGCGTTCAGAGCTGGACACCGCGTTTAATCGGGCAGGGCTGACCCCCCGGATTGTATTCACGGCCACCGACGCGGATGTCATTAAAACCTATGTCAGGTTGGGATTGGGCGTTGGCGTGATTGCCAATATGGCGGTCGATCCGCAGATAGAAACCGATTTAGTGACTATCAATGCCAACAGCATTTTCAGCTACAGCACGACGAAAATCGGCTTTCGCCGCAGCACGTTCTTAAGAAGCTATATGTATGATTTCATTCAGCGTTTTGCCCCGCATCTGACCCGTGATGTGGTGGATACCGCGGTTGCGTTACGCTCTAATGATGAAATCGAGGCGATGTTTAAAGATATTACGCTGCCGGTGAAGTAACTGACGTAAAGAACAGGGTGCAAACAAAAAGGCCAGATAGTCAAACTATCTGGCCTTTTTGCGGAGTTAAGCCAACCGTATTGGTCAGACTGCAATGGCTGTGGTTTCGAAGCCTGCTTTTTCAGGGAACCGCGTAGCGCATTGACTACGCGTAAACTTTTTCTTTGAACTCGCAGAGATCTTCAATCAGGCAGGAGCCACAGCGTGGTTTACGGGCGATACAGGTATAACGGCCATGAAGAATGAGCCAATGATGGCAATCGACCTTAAATTCTTTGGGTACCACTTTCAACAGCTTCTCTTCTACTTGCTCGACGTTTTTGCCCGGAGCGAAGCCAGTACGGTTACAGACGCGGAAAATATGCGTGTCAACGGCAATCGTCGGCCAACCGAAAGCGGTATTCAATACTACGTTAGCGGTTTTACGGCCAACGCCGGGCAAGGCTTCCAGCGCCGCCCGATCTTCAGGTACCTGGCTTTGGTGCTTCTCAATCAGAATACGGCAGGTTTTGATGATATTCTCTGCTTTGCCGTTAAACAGGCCAATGGTCCTGATGTACGCTTTGATGCCATCAACGCCTAATTCGAGCATCGTTTCCGGGGTATTGGCTACCGGATAAAGCTTCGCCGTGGCCTTGTTAACGCTGACGTCGGTCGCCTGAGCAGAGAGCAGAACCGCGATGAGTAATTCAAAAGGGGTACTGAACTTCAATTCCGTTGTGGGATGGGGATTGTTGGCGCGCAGTCTGCTTAAGATCTCAATCCGCGTTTCCTTGTTCATAATGGTTCTCCTGCCGCCTCGGAAGAGGCCGTTTTTGTCACAACGGAGACACTGGCCCGACGCTGTTTCATTTTTTCATCAATCAGGTATTTTGCCGCCAGCAGCAGCCCTAAACCGATAAACGCGCCAGGAGGCAACATTGCCAGCAGGAACGGCGAGTCCAGGTGAACCACTTCAATCCGCAGTGCTGTTGCCCAATGACCTAACAGCTGGTCTGCGCCGTCAAACAATGTTCCGTTGCCGAGAATTTCACGCAGGGAACCTAATACGACCAGCACGCTGGTGGCGCCGAGTCCCATAGCCAGGCCGTCAATTGCCGACAGTCCGACGGGATTTTTCGATGCAAAGGCCTCGGCGCGACCGATAACAATACAGTTCGTCACAATCAAGGGAATGAAAATTCCCAGCGATTGATATAACCCATAGGCGTAGGCGTTGATCAGCATCTGTACCATACTCACTACGGAGGCGATAACCATGACATAAATAGGGATGCGGATTTCCGCCGGAACCCAGCGCCTTAGCGCGGAGACCGCGATATTGGTACAAGTCAGTACCAGCGTGGTTGCCAGCCCTAGTCCTAACGCATTGGTTACGGTGGAGGACACCGCCAGCAACGGGCACAGGCCGAGCAATTGCACCAGCGCCGAGTTGTTTTTCCATAGTCCCTGAATCAGGATATGTTTGGCTTCACTCATCTATTTATTCTCTCCACAAACGGGCAGGGTATCGAGCTGCGACGGCAGCGTTTGCAGATACAGCGCACTACGTTTCACGCTATTGATGACCGCACGTGGCGTAATGGTTGCCCCGGTAAACTGGTCAAACATGCCGCCTTCTTTTTTTACCGCCCAGCGGGCATCATCGCCGCCTTGCACCGTTTGACCGTTAAAACGGGTGATCCAATCGGAAATGCGGATCTCGATTTTATCACCTAATCCGGGTGTTTCATGATGTTCTGTGACCCGGGTACCTAATACAGTGCCATTAAAATCGGCGCCGATCAGAAGCTGTATGGCGCCGGAGTAACCATCGGGCGCGGTGCTCTCTATTGCCGCCGCGACGGGGATGCCATCTTTACGGGCAATGAATAATTGGCGAGGGGATGTTGAACCCAACGCCGAATTCGTGACAACGTAACATTCCTGTTGCAGGTCGTTGTTATACATATCAGACGGAACAACCTGATCCAACAGCATTTTTTGTTGCAATAGCGCCTGTCTGGAAATGGTTGGCCCAGTCAGACTGTTTACCACGGCAGTCAATGCAGTGGTAAATGCGGCAAACAGTGCCAGTGTCATGGCATGGCGGCGCATTGTGGTAAACATGGCAGATCCTTAGCGATGATGGCCGTAAGCGCGCGGCTTAGTGTAGTAATCAATTAATGGCACCGTAATGTTTGCCAGCAATACCGCAAACGCCACGCCATCAGGATAGCCGCCATAGGTTCTGATCAACCAGACTAACAGACCAATCAGAGCACCAAAAATCAGGCGGCCTTTATTGGTCGTTGATGCGGTTACCGGATCGGTGGCAATAAAGAATGCCCCCAGCATGGTGGCGCCAGAAAACAGATGCAGAACGGGCGGTGCGCATTTTTCCGGTGCCAGTAGCCAACCCAGTGAAGCGCACAGCACCAGGCTAAATAAAAAACTGAGCGGAATATGCCAGCGTATGGTTCCGCGAATCAGCAGAAACAGCCCGCCGATGAGAAAACCGATATTAACCCACTGCCAGCCGATACCGACCATGACAGTGGTAAAAATGGTTGGCGCGAACAGTGGCTGTTGCAAAATATCCTGCGGTAGATGACCCGAGTGCAGGCCCGTTTTGAATGTATCCAGTGGCGTCGCCTGACTGATGCCATCGACCGTATGCATTAACTGCTGTGCAGAGTACCCAGATGGCGTATGACCGGACAGGATCGTCATCAGGGCGTCGTAGAAACCGATCGGCATGATCTGAAGCGGGCCGGGGGGTAACCAACTGGTCATCTGGACAGGGAAAGAGATGAGCAGGACAACATAGCCAATCATTGCCGGGTTGAACGGATTTTGACCCAGTCCGCCGTACAGTTGTTTGGCAATCACAATGGCGAACGCGGTTCCTATGACAACCATCCACCACGGAGCCAGCGGCGGCAGGCTAATGCCGAGCAAAATGGCGGTCAACAATGCAGAGTTATCGGCCAGTGTCGCGCGGACATCGAATTTTCTCAGTGACGCTGTCACGGATTCGGTGATCAGCGCGGTAGCCGACGCAAGGCCAACCTGAATCAGGTTGCCGTATCCAAAGAAATAGTACTGCGCCAGCATCCCTGGGATACAGGCCACGATAACCAACAGCATAATGCGCTGAGTGCGTTGCTGATTGTGAGTAAAGGGAGAACTCGCGATTTTGAAAGCCATTTATTCCTCTTGAAACGTCGATGCCGCTTGAGCGGCCTTACGTGCTTTCACGCGGGCAATAGCCGCGGCGACGGCGGCTTTGCGTGGATCGACCGGGTTATCATCCACGTCTTCGGGGGTATCCGGCGTAACGGGTTCCGCCTCAGCATTGGTGCCGCCAGCCTGCTGTGCGGCCTTACGTGCTTTCACGCGGGCAATGGCTGCGGCGACCGCCGCTTTACGAGGATCGGCTTCCGCATTGTTTGAACGATCAGGCGCTAAGGTTTCCGCGAGGGATTGTTTTTCCCGCGCCTGAGCTTTGCGCGCGGCGCGAGCGGCAATGGCGGCGCTGTTGTCTGGCTGTTGATCCGGAACGATTTCAATTACCGCATCAACGTTGGCCGCTTTTTTATGGCGAACTCTTTCCAGCGCTGCTTGTACCGCCTGTTTATCGCCGGTTGATACGCCAGCGGCCGCTTGTTTATGCCGCAATTCACGAGCCAGTTTTTCACGTTCGAGCCGCGCCTGCTTGGCTTCAAAGCGCAGTTTGGCCTGCGCTGCGCGCTGGGCTTCTTCATCGATGGCCCGAATTTCGGCTTTTTCCTGCCGGTAATACTGCACTAGCGGGATATTGCTGGGGCAAACATAGGCACAGGCGCCGCATTCAATGCAGTCGAACAAATGGTGGTTGCGGGCTTTTTCATGCTCCTGTCCGCGGCTGAACCAATATAACTGTTGCGGCAGTAGTCCGGCAGGGCAAGCGTCGGCGCATTGGCTGCAACGGATGCAGGATTGCTCTTCGGCAACGGGTTCGATTTCCGTGTAAGACGGCGCCAGCAGGCAGTTACTGATTTTGACCACCGGCACATCCAGTGACGGAAGCGTAAAGCCCATCAGCGGCCCGCCCATAATCACCATGGGTTGTTTATTGACGTGGAAACCCGCGTGTTTAAGCAAATGACGTACCGGGGTGCCTAACCGCGCCCAGACGTTTCCGGGCTGACGCAGCGCTTCACCGGTCAGCGTCACGACGCGTTCGGTCATCGGTTCACCATCGATAACCGCACGTTTAATGGCAAACGTCGTCCCCACGTTCTGCATCAGTACGCCAATGGCGGCAGAATGCTTACCAAAGGGCACTTCCTTGCCCGTCAGAATTTTGGTGAGCTGTTTGGCGCCTCCCGACGGGTATTTGGTCGGGATTACGCGCAGCTGTATATCGCTGCGCTGGCGCAATGCATGGCGCAGGGCTTCAATGGCTTCGGGTTTGTTATCTTCAATGCCGATAAGAATACGTTGAGGTTGCAGCAGAGAATCAAGAATATCGATGCCTTGTACGATTTCATCGGCGCATTCCTGCATCAGCCGATCGTCTGCTGTGATATAGGGTTCACATTCCGCCGCATTGATGATCAGCGTTTCGATCCCACGCATGCCGCCCTGTAATTTTGCCGCAGTCGGAAAACCTGCGCCGCCGAGACCGGCAATTCCCGCCTGATGAAGATGAGTCAGCACCGTATCGGCTGATTGTGTGCGGTAATCGGCCAGCGTATGGCGTTCACACCAGCGGTCTTCGCCGTCGGGAATAAGGATGACGCTCAACTCTGGCAGGCCGGAAGGGTGCGCCGTCATATGCTGGCGAATAGCGTTAATCGTGCCGGATGTAGGGGCGTGAACGGGGAGGGTTCTCCCTTTGCCGAGGGTCAATGGCTGACCGCGCAGCACTTTCTCGCCCACTTTTACACACAGTTCCCCTTCAGGGCCCAGATGCTGTTTCAGTGGAATAATAAACTGTTCAGGCAAGGGAATTTGACGCAGCGGAATCCGACTGGACTGCGTTTTCATTTCCGGCGGATGAATACCACCGTCGAAACCCCAAATTCTGTCTTTTTTAAAGGCGGAAAACAGCTTAAGCATGTTGTTCTACTTGAATAACGCGAACCGGAATCGTATCGAGGTCCCACTTCCAGTTGGCGGGCGTGGGCGCAATGGGGCGCATCTCAATACAGTCTGTCGGACAGGGTGAGACGCACAGATCGCAACCCGTGCATAAATCACTGACAACGGTATGCACGGCTTTGGTACTGCCAACAATGGCATCTACCGGGCAAGCCTGAATGCATTTCGTACAGCCAATACAGTTACTTTCATCGATCCACGCCACTTTACGTTCGGGATTCAGCACGGCGTTATCACCGTCGAGGGGCTGGGGATCGATATTCAGCTTTTCAGCCAGCTTCAGCATCATGGCTTCGCCGCCTGGCCCGCACTTATTGATGTTTTCACCATTCAGACATACCGCTTCCGCATAAGGGCGGCAGCCGGGATAACCGCACTGGCCGCACTGGCTTTGCGGCAACATGGCTTCGACCTGTTCGACCATAGGATCGCCTTCCACCTGAAAACGTCGGGAGGCGTAGCCAAGGACGAGGCCGAAACACAGCGCGAGCGAGCTTAACGCGGCAATAGCGATCCAGATAGCTGTCATCAGAATTTCACCAGACCGGTAAAGCCCATAAATGCCAGCGACATCAATCCGGCGGTGATCAATGCGATAGCGTTCCCGCGGAACGGGGCAGGAACATCAGAAACCGCGATACGCTCGCGAATGGCGGCAAACAGCACCATGACCAAAGAGAAGCCCACCGCGCCGCCAAAACCGTAAACGGTTGACTGAAGAAAACCATGCGACATATTCACGTTAAGTAATACCACGCCTAAAACCGCGCAATTGGTGGTAATCAACGGCAGGAAAATCCCCAGCAAACGGTAGAGGTCAGGACTGACTTTACGCACGAACATCTCGGAAAACTGCACGACAAACGCTAATACCAGAATAAACGCCATGGTCCGCAGATAAAGAATATCCAGCGGCAACAAAATAAATTCGTTGACCAACCAGGAAAACATCGATCCCAGGGTCATGACGAATGTGGTTGCCATCCCCAGGCCAATCGCCGTCTCCAGTTTTTTGGACACGCCCATAAACGGGCACAGCCCCAGGAATTTCACCAGAACGAAATTATTTACCAGGAGGATGCTAACAAATAATAAAGCGTATTCGGTCATTACAGTGCCTAAAAAAACAAAACCCGCATATTATCGGGCATTGTCGGGCTTTCGACAACATACCCAAAGTAGGGGTATAGGCGAAAACCGGAGTATCTGCATCAATATTCTGGGTCAGAAAAGGCTATCCGTCGGGAAAACGCGATAGCCACAGGTACGTGCGGATGCATAACTATTCGAAGCGGGGGATCATATCATCAACGGATTACATCACATAACGCCATACTGATTTAGGTACGCATCCCAAATCAAATAATTTTCCGCCAGAAACCAATTCGGCCCGACGATGGTCGGCTGCGCGATACATATTGATGATTTCTTGATTATCTGTCAGAGAGTAATTGAGATGATCGAAAAGTTTTTCCAGACTTTCTATGGTGCTGACTTTTCTGAATTTTAGCAAATAGTCATGAGCGGTCATAATGAATGAGCTAATAGTTATGTAGTTGAGATGACTAAGTATATGCACGAGAGAAACGCTGTCCAGAGGGGATAGAAAAAGAAATCTGATTTTTGATATCGCGGCATAAATCGGAAAGAAGGCGGCCGAAGCCGCCTCAGTTAACTTCACCTTACTGTGTGCAAAGCTTGTAATAGACTTCGTTCCAGCGCAGCGCGTCTTTAAACGCGGGGATACGCGTATCGTTATCGATGACCAGTAATTCAATATTCTGCATTTCGGCGTACAGGCGCATATAGTCCAGATCCAGCGCCTGCGAGAATACCGTATGATGCGCGCCGCCTGCCAGAATCCAGGCTTCGGCCGCCACGTCCAATGACGGCTGGGCCTGCCAAATCGCCCGCGCCACCGGCAGCTTGGGCAGCGGGCGGGGTTGTTCGATGGCATCGACCTGATTCACCAGCATTCTGAAGCGATCCCCCATATCAATGACGCTGGCATTGAGAGAAAGTCCCGCAGGCGTAGAGAAGATCAGACGGGCGGGATCGGCCTTACCGCCGATGCCCAGATGTTGCGCATCCAGAATCGGTTTCTGTTCTTTGGCGATGCTGGGGCAAACTTCCAACATATGGGAGCCCACCACCAGGTTGTTATTATTCTGGAAGTTATAAGTGTAATCCTCCATAAATGAGGTGCCGCCCGGCAATCCATGCGCCATCACTTTCATGATGCGCAGTAGCGCCGCCGTTTTCCAGTCACCTTCGCCGCCAAAACCGTAACCCTGTTGCATCAACCGCTGTACGGCCAGCCCCGGTAACTGTTTCAATCCATAGAGGTTCTCAAAATCGGTGGTAAAGGCTTTATAGCCGCCCTGTTCCAGAAAACGCTTCATGCCGAGTTCAATCTGTGCCGCATCCAGCAGGTTCTGGCGATTGGGACCATGCAGCTTGACGGCGTCCGTCAATTGATAACTGGCTTCGTATTCTTCAATCAGCGTATCGATATCACCTTTGGAGACCGCATCGACAACGGCAACCAAATCGCCCAACCCCCAGGCGCTAACGGAGTAACCGAACTGAATCTGCGCCCCGACTTTATCGCCCTCGGTGACGGCCACTTCGCGCATGTTGTCACCAAAACGCGCCAGCTTCAGCTGTTTGCTTTCCTGAATCGCCGCGGCGACGCGCATCCACTTGGCGATGCGCTGGTGCGCGTTTTTATCCTGCCAGTGCCCGACCACCACCTGATGCGCCTGATGCATCCGTGCCCCGATAAACCCGAATTCACGGCCGCCGTGCGCCGTCTGATTCAGGTTCATAAAATCCATATCCATGGTGTCCCACGGGATTTCGGCGTTGAACTGGGTATGGAATTGCAGCAGCGGTTTATGAAGGATACGGAGTCCGCCAATCCACATCTTGGCCGGAGAAAACGTGTGCAACCAGGTGAGCAGGCCAATACAGTTATCCTGATAGTTCGCATCGCGACACAGGGATGTGATTTCGTCCGGTGTTTTCACCAGGGGTTTCAACACCAGTTTAACGGGCAGACCGCCGTCCTGATTCAGACCCGCGACGACTCTTTCCGCATTCTCTTTTACCTGCTGTAAGGTTTCTGGTCCGTAAAGGTGCTGGCTGCCGATAACAAACCAGACTTCAAGCTGCTTAAAATGATCCATGATGACTCCTGTTTCGGTATCCCCGCGCAGGGGAAGAAAATAATCGATGATTAAGCTTCTGCCTTGGCTTTCGGGTTGTAAGCGGGTTCAGCCACGTGACACCACTGCTGGTAACGCTCATAAAGCTGCTGATAGCGGGCCACGCGTTGGCTATCCGGCATCAGCGTGCGTTCAATACTGCTGGCCATATGGCGTTGTGCCGTCGGAATATCGGCATGTTCACCCGCGGCGACGGCGGCGAAAATGGCTGCACCCAACGCACAGCACTGATCGGAAGCAACGATTTGCAACGGGCGATTCATGACATCGGTGCAAACCTGCATGATGGTGGGGGATTTACGTGCGATACCGCCCAACGCAAGAATGTTCTCAACCGGGACGCCCTGGTTTTCAAAACACTCCATGATGGCGCGAGCGCCGAAAGCGGTGGCGGCAATGAAGCCGCCAAACAGCGTTGGCGCGTCGGTGCCGAGATTGAGATCGGTGATCACGCCTTTTAACCGCTGATTCGCAAACGGCGTTCTGCGTCCGTTAAACCAGTCGAGGACAACGGGCAGATGATCCAGCGTTGGATTCTCGGCCCATGCCTGCGTGAGTCGTTCAAGCAGTTTACTTTCCGTGGCCTGTAGTGGCGCATTGAGTTCGGGATAATCTTTGATGGCCTGTTGCAAAGACCAGTTCAACAGACGGCCAAACCAGGCATACATATCACCGAAAGCGGACTGTCCTGCTTCCAGCCCGATATAGCCGGGCACCACGCTGCCATCCACCTGACCGCAGATCCCTGCGATTGTGCGATCGGCAATACGGGACTCATCGGCGATCAAAATGTCGCAGGTGGAGGTGCCGATGACCTTAACCAGCGTATAAGGCTGCGCGCCGGCGCCAACGGTGCCGACATGACAGTCAAACGCGCCGCCCGCAATCGTCACGCTGTCCGGCAAACCAAGCCGCTGCGCCCATTCGGGGGTGAGGGTGCCGACCGGCAGATCGGCTGTCCAGGTTTCGGTAAACATCGGGTATTGCAAACGTTCGGTCAGGCAGGGGGAAAGGGCGTGCAGAAAATCTTTGGGCGGCAAACCGCCCCAGTCAGGATGCCAGAGTGACTTGTGACCGGCGCTACAGCGCCCGCGTTTGATGTTCTCTGGCGCCACCGTACCGGAAAGCAGGGCGGGAACCCAATCACATAATTCGATCCAGGAGACGGCGGCCTGGCGGACCTGCGCATCTTCACGTGATACGTGCAGGATTTTCGCCCAAAACCATTCGGAAGAATAGACGCCGCCAATATAGCGGGTGTAATCCGGAAATGGTCCGCGGCGACACAGCGTGTTGATCGCTTCGGCTTCTTCTATCGCCGTGTGATCTTTCCACAAGACAAACATCGCATTGGGGTTATCGGCGAATTCGGGACGCAGCGCCAGAATCTGTCCCTGTTCATCTATCGGCGCCGGCGTCGAACCGGTGGAGTCGACACCGATCCCGATAACCTGCTGACGCTGTTCTGCCGTCAGCAGCCCGACAACGACCCGGATGGCCTGTTCCAGCGATTCGATGTAGTCCAGCGGATGATGTCGGAACTGGTTGTTGGCGGGCTGGCAATACTTGCCTTCACGCCAGCGAGGGTAATAGACCACTTCTGTTGCTAATTCCTGCCCGGACTGGCAATCAACGGCCAGCGCGCGCACCGAATCGCTGCCGAAATCGAGGCCAATAGTAATCGCACCCGCACTCATCGTTTCGCTCCTGTTAATCCTGCTTTTTATTGTTGTTAACAATAGGCAGGGGATAAGTCAGGGCGTGAGGAGCCGTTAGCTGGAAGTATGTATTTTTCTGTCACCAGCAGTCATTTTGTGATGGTGGTCAAAAGTTAATAACTGGTTAAATTTGCTAAATGTATGCACAAACCTGTCGTTGTTACGGTATGTGATAGCGCTCTATATTCTTGATGAAAATACCGGTTAAAACATAGAGCGTCTGAATGTTGCTGAGTAAAGGAATGATGCTAAGTCTGTGTTTTTCCTTTATCCAGACTGAAATTGCCCTACCGAGAACGATGATATACATCAGCCTGGCTGACGTATAAAAAGATAAATATATCGGAGAACATCATGCATAAATTCACTAAGGTGCTGGCAACGATCGGGCTGGCTGCCGTTATGTCACAATCGGCTATCGCCGAAACATTGAAACTGGGATTTCTGGTAAAGCAACCGGAAGAACCTTGGTTTCAGACTGAATGGAAGTTTGCTGATAAAGCAGGAAAAGATCTCGGTTTTGATGTGATTAAAATTGCGGTTCCCGATGGGGAAAAAACCCTTAATGCTATCGACAGTCTGGCGGCCAGCGGGGCGAAAGGTTTTGTTATCTGTACGCCCGATCCCAAGTTGGGGCCAGCCATTGTCGCCAAAGCACGTAGTTACGATTTGAAGGTTATCGCGGTGGACGATCAGTTTGTCAACGCCAAAGGTGAGCCGATGGACACGGTGCCGCTGGTCATGATGGCCGCAACCAAAATCGGTGAGCGTCAAGGTCAGGAACTGTGGAAAGAAATGAACAATCGCGGCTGGAAGGTGGAAGAAACCGCCGTCATGGCCATTACGGCAAATGAGTTGGATACCGCGCGCCGCCGTACCAGCGGTTCGATGGAAGCCCTGAAAGCCGCCGGTTTCCCGGAACAGCAAATCTATCAGGTCCCTACCAAATCCAACGATATCCCCGGCGCGTTTGATGCCGCTAACTCCATGCTGGTTCAGCACGCCAAAGTGAAAAACTGGCTGATTGTGGGCATGAACGACAACACCGTATTGGGCGGCGTTCGGGCGACCGAAGGTCAGGGTTTTAAAGCCGCAAATGTGATTGGCATCGGCATCAATGGCGTGGACGCGGTGAGCGAGCTGTCCAAAGCTCAGGCCACCGGCTTCTATGGTTCACTGCTGCCAAGTCCGGATATTCACGGATATAAGAGTATCCAGATGCTGAACGAGTGGGTGACCAAGGGCGTTGAGCCGGAAAAATTCACCGAAGTTACCGACGTGGTGTTGATTACCCGTGAAAACTTCAAGGTCGAACTGGAGAAAAAAGGGCTGATGTAAGTCGGGTGGGACAAGGATGTCCGTGCGTTTACCCATAAATGTGATTCAACCCGCCAAAGCATGGCGGAATCGAAACCCACTGGCGTTATCGCCGGTGGTTAACCATGAGGAAACGGACATGACAGCACAGTCACCCTATTTGTCGTTTCATGGAATTGGTAAAGAGTTTCCCGGTGTCAAGGCGCTTTCAGATATCAGTTTTTCCTGCCAGGCCGGGCAGATCCATGCATTGATGGGGGAAAACGGGGCGGGTAAATCCACGTTGCTGAAAATTCTGAGTGGTAACTATGCCCCCTCGGCCGGGGAAATTCATATTCAGGATACGCCGGTTCAATTCAATAACACGATGGACGCCCTGAATGCCGGAGTGGCGATTATTTATCAGGAATTACATCTGGTTCCGGAAATGACGGTTGCGGAAAACATCTATCTTGGTCAGTTGCCGCACAAATACGGCATGGTCAATTATTCTCTGCTGCGTTATGAGGCCAAACTGCAACTTGAACACCTGGGGTTGGATCTTGATCCGGATACCCCGCTGAAATACCTGTCTATCGGGCAGTGGCAAATGGTGGAAATCGCCAAGGCGCTGGCCCGCAATGCCAAAATTATTGCGTTTGACGAACCAACCAGTTCGCTCTCGGCCCGTGAAATAGAACAGCTATTCCGGGTTATTAAAGAGTTGCGCAGTGAAGGGCGAGTCATTCTGTATGTTTCACACCGAATGGAAGAAATCTTCGCTCTGAGTGATGCGATTACCGTGTTTAAAGATGGCCGCTATGTGCGCACGTTTGACGATATGCAGCAGGTAAACCATGAATCGCTGGTACAAGCCATGGTGGGACGCGACCTGGGGGATATCTATGGTTACGCGCCGCGCCCGCATGGTGAAGAACGACTGACGCTGAAAGACGTGAAAGCGCCCGGCGTAAAATCGACGGTTTCGCTGAATGTGCGCCAGGGCGAGATTGTCGGCCTGTTTGGTTTGGTGGGCGCGGGCCGCAGTGAATTGATGAAAGGGTTATTTGGCGCCACCCGGATTACTTCGGGTGAGGTATTGCTGGATGGCAAACCGTTGGTGGTGAATTCGCCGATCGACGCGATCCGACAAGGGGTGATGCTGTGTCCTGAAGATCGCAAAGCTGACGGCATCATTCCCGTTCACTCGGTGCGCGACAACATTAATATCAGTGCGCGGCGTAAAAGCGTGAAAGCCGGGTTCATCATCAATAATCAGTGGGAAGAGGATAACGCGGCCCGTCGCATTGACGCGCTGAATATCAAAACGCCTTCTGCGGAACAGCTGCTTATGAACCTGTCCGGGGGAAATCAGCAAAAGACCATTCTTGGACGCTGGCTGTCAGAAGATATGAAAGTCATTCTGCTGGATGAACCGACCCGCGGGATTGACGTGGGCGCCAAGCATGAGATTTATCATGTGATTTATGCCTTGGCAAAGCAAGGCATTGCCGTGCTGTTTGCTTCCAGCGATTTACCCGAAGTGCTTGGGCTGGCTGACCGTATCATTGTGATGCGTGAAGGTGCCGTTTCCGGTGAGCTCCAACATGAAGAGGCCACGGAACAGAAGGTACTGAGTCTGGCAATGTTACGAACCCCCGATATCGAATCTGCGGTTGCCTGACCGCGAAGGAGCAAAATAATGTCAACGGTTACGTCTGCTACCCCCGAAAAGAAGAAAAGCGGTATGGGGATCTCCCGCATTTGGGATAACTACGGCATGCTGGTGGTTTTTGCCGTACTGTTTGTCGGATGCGCTATTTTTGTGCCTAACTTTGCCACCTTTATTAATATGAAAGGGCTGGGGCTGGCTATCTCCATGTCCGGTATGGTGGCTTGCGGTATGTTGTTCTGCCTGGCCTCCGGTGATTTTGACCTGTCGGTGGCGTCGATCATTGCCTGTGCGGGGGTAACGACCGCGGTGGTCATCAATATCAGTGAAAGCCTGTGGATTGGTGTCGGCGCTGGGCTGCTGCTGGGCATGGCGTTCGGTTTGCTAAACGGTTTCGTCATCGCGCGACTAAAAATCAACGCACTGATTACGACGCTTGCCACCATGCAGATTGCACGCGGCCTGGCCTATATCATTTCCGATGGTAAAGCGGTTGGGATTGAAGATGAACGTTTCTTTGAATTAGGTTATGCCAACTGGCTGGGATTGCCCGCGCCGATTTGGATTACCGTGGGCTGTATGATCCTGTTTGGACTGCTGCTGAATAAAACCACGTTTGGCCGTAATACACTGGCGATTGGGGGGAATGAAGAAGCGGCGCGTCTGGCGGGGGTGCCCGTGGTGCGCACCAAGATCATCATCTTTGCGCTTTCTGGTCTGGTTTCCGCGGCGGCGGGCATCATTCTGGCATCACGTATGACCAGCGGACAGCCGATGACCTCCATCGGTTATGAGCTCATCGTCATTTCCGCCTGTGTGCTGGGCGGGGTATCGCTGAAAGGCGGGATCGGCAAAATTTCCTACGTGGTGGCCGGGGTGCTGATTCTGGGCACGGTAGAAAATGCGATGAATCTGCTGAATATTTCGCCGTTTGCACAATATGTGGTACGTGGTTTGATCCTGCTGGCCGCGGTGATTTTTGACCGTTACAAACAGCTGTCGAAGAAAACCGTATAAACGTTTATCGATTCGTCATATCCGTGCGGACGGATATCGCTTCGGGCTGCCGCCGGCGGTGTTTTCCGTATGGATATGACGCAGGATAAATTGAGTTTTTACTGACGTGTTCCGGAGGTTCGATGTATCACCGTATGGCGCATGAATCCCAGTCCAATCCGTTGCTGCCGGGGTATTCGTTCAACGCGTATCTGGTCGCCGGGTTGACCCCCATTCTGGCTGAAGGACCGCTCGATTTCTTTATCGATCGGCCCGATGGCATGAAAGGTTACATCATTAATCTCACTATCAAAGGGCAAGGACAGGTGTTTGACGGTGATGATGCTTTTTATTGTAATCCCGGGGATTTACTCCTGTTTCCCCCTAAATCCAAGCATTTTTACGGACGCTCCCCCAGTAGCGACTGCTGGTATCATCGCTGGGTTTATTTCCGACCGCGCGCCTACTGGGCTGATTGGCTCGAATGGCATACCCGGAATTGCGGCGTGGGGCGTCTGAGCCTGCCAAATAATCAGCTGTTGCTGGAGTTTGATCGGTTGTTTGCCAATATCGAACAAACGCAACGTTCAGGACGGCGTTTTTCGGAAGAGCTGGGGATGAACCTGCTTGAACGCCTGTTGTTGAGAGCAATGGAAGAAGATCCTCAGAGTCCGCAGAAAATTATGGATCCGCGCGTGATTGAGGCCTGCCAGTTTATTACCAGTAATCTGGCGGGTGAGTTGCGGATTGATGAAGTGGCCCGGCATGTTTGCCTGTCGCCATCGCGTCTGGCGCATCTGTTCCGCGAACAGGTCGGTATCAACATTCTGCGTTGGCGCGAAGATCAGCGGGTGATCCGCGCCAAACTGCTGTTGCAGACGACGCAGGAGTCGATCGCCAATATCGGCAGGGTGGTCGGCTATGATGATCAGCTCTACTTTTCCCGGGTATTCCGTAAACGCGTTGGCGTCAGCCCCAGTGATTTCCGGCGTCGCAGCAGCGAAATCAATTACCCGGCGGCTAAAACACGCGAGGCTCCACGATGGGGGAACCCGATATCAGATGCCGTTGGCGCCTGACCGGAATTGACTGCCATCGCCCAAAATAGCGGCTTCCCCTGGTGCTATACTGAATTTTACATTACGCAGTAGCATCTAAGGGGAATCTCATGAGTAACACAGTTCGTGTTGGGTTACTGGGTTATGGTTACGCCAGCAAAACCTTCCATGCGCCGTTAATTGCCGGTACGCCGGGGATGGAACTGGTGGCGGTTTCCAGCAGCAATGCGGATAAAGTCCATGCTGACTGGGCAACCATGCGAGTTGAACACGATCCGCAAACGCTGTTTAGCGACCCGGATATTGATCTGATTGTTATTCCCACGCCGAATGATACGCATTTTCCTCTGGCTCGCCAGGCACTGGAAGCCGGGAAGCATGTCGTGGTTGACAAACCCTTTACCGTCACGTTGTCACAGGCGCATGAGCTTGGCGCCGTGGCAGAACATGCCGGGAAACTTCTCTCGGTTTTTCATAACCGCCGCTGGGATAGTGATTTTCTTACGCTCAAAAATCTGCTGCAAAGCGGCGCGTTGGGTGATGTGGTTTATATGGAATCTCACTTCGACCGTTTCCGTCCGGAAGTTCGTCATCGCTGGCGGGAAGACGGTAGCGAAGGGAGCGGGATCTGGTACGACCTGGGCCCGCATCTGCTCGATCAGTCACTACAGCTATTTGGTTTACCCGTGGCGATTCAGGTCGATATGGCGCAATTAAGGCCCGGCAGCAAAGCGGTTGACTATTTCCACGCGACGTTGATTTATCCCCAGCGCCGCATCGTGCTGCACGCCAGCCTGCTGGTGGCAGCGGCCTCGGCGCGTTATATTGTCCACGGCACGCGGGGCAGTTTTGTGAAATACGGTCTTGATCCGCAGGAGGATCATCTGAAAGCGGGCGAACGTCCACCGTCAGTGAACTGGGGACAGGATAAGCGTGACGGCGTGCTGACGCTGCATCGTGATGGCATGATGGTCGAGCAGGCCGTTCCGACGTTACCCGGCGACTATCCGGCTTACTATGCCGCGATCCGTGATGCGTTAAGTGGTAAAGGGGATAATCCGGTCAGCGTTCATCAGGCCATCCATGTGATGGAACTGATTGAGTTGGGATTACTTTCTTACCAACAGAAAAAAATCATGACGATAAAAAATAGCTAGATTTATGGCGGGCAATCCCTGCCCGCCACCTTCGGGCCGTTACCGGCAACGTTGAAAATTGCTTCCGGCGATTTTTTATCGCAGATAGTTGGCGTTTTGTTTAGGCAGGCGATCTTAGGATCGCCTGTACTATTTAAATTGGGCTAATTTTAAGCTTGCGGAATAAGGTATGAATAATGGGGTGGTTACAGCGGTTACGGATTGATACGTTTTTGTTGATATTGGTCTTGGTTGTCATTACGGCATCATTCTTTCCTTGTGAAGGTGAAGTGAAAGTCTTTTTTGAATATCTGACGACAGCAGCTATCGCGCTGCTGTTTTTTATGCATGGCGCAAAATTGTCCCGGGAAGCGATTACCGCAGGAATGGGGCACTGGCGGCTGCATATCGTCGTTTTTGCCAGTACCTTTATTCTTTTCCCGCTGCTGGGGATCGGCATGACGCTGTTGGTGCCGGTCGTGCTGACGCCGACGCTGTATCTGGGCTTTCTCTATCTGTGTGCGTTGCCGGCAACCGTACAGTCCGCCATCGCCTACACCTCGATGGCCGGCGGAAACGTCGCGGCCGCCATCTGTAGTGCTTCAGCTTCCAGCATTCTGGGCGTGTTTTTGTCGCCGATTCTGGTTGGCTTACTCATGCATACGCAGGGTGGAGAAACCGATACGTTGCATGCCATCGGTTCGATCATCATGCAATTGATGGTGCCGTTTGTCATCGGGCATCTGTCACGCCCGCTGATTGCCGGCTGGGTAGAGCGGCATCGTAAACTGGTTAATATTACTGACCGGTCATCTATTCTTTTAGTGGTTTACGTTGCGTTCAGTGAAGCCGTTGTTCAGGGGATTTGGGGACAGATTAATGGCTGGTCTTTATTGGCCGTGGTCTGTTGTTCCATGCTGCTGCTGACGATTGTACTGATTGTGAATACGCTGGCGGCGCGCAAACTGGGTTTCAATACGGCCGATGAGATTACTATCGTGTTCTGCGGTTCCAAGAAAAGTCTGGCGAACGGCATTCCGATGGCGAACGTCCTGTTTCCTGCCGCTGCGGTGGGCGCGATGGTGTTGCCCTTAATGATATTCCATCAAATCCAGTTGATGGTGTGCGCGGCGTTGGCTCAGCGCTATGCCAGACGCATCAAACAGGCTGAGCAGGTAGCTGAATAATCGATAATGGATTACCGCGCCTCCCCGGCAAGGGGAGGACGGGAAGACATCGGATCAAGACGATATGCCGCGCTTGCGCAACACTTTTTTACGTAGCTGTTGTTTTTCCTGCTCGCCCAGGAACGCGATGTTCAGACCGTTTTCCTGAGCCTGACGGGTTTCTCTTGCGCTTAACCCGGCCAGAGGCGCCGCGATTTCATATTCATGCCTGATTTCGATCCCCTGAACCGCCGGATCGTCAGTATTGATGGTGGCTGGAATGCCGTGGCGCAGGAAATGGAGCAGCGGGTGTTTGTCCAGCGATTCAACGGTACTGGTCTGAATATTGGACGTCAGACAGGACTCAATGCCGATACCGTGTTCAGCCATGTAAGTCATTAGCGCGGTGTCGATAATCGCGGTCACGCCATGCCCGATGCGCTCGGCTTCCAATTGGTTAATCGCTTGCCAGATACTTTCCGGGCCGGCCGCTTCTCCGGCATGTACGGTAATATGCCAGCCGGCATCACGCGCCTGACGGAAGTGTGATGAGAAAAGCTCGCCGGGGTAGCCTAACTCATCGCCAGCCAGATCGAGGGCTACAATCTGATCGCGGTAAGCCAGCAGCGCATCCAATTCCTGTTGGCAGGCATCGGTGCCGAACGTGCGGCTCATAATACCAATCAACCGAATATCGATATCACGATCGCGGCAACCGGCGGTAACACCGTCAATGACAGCCTCAACCACGCCTGCAATCGGGAGCTTGTGGTTCATGGCCATGTAATAGGGGGAGAAACGCAATTCTGCGTAATCCAGCCCTGCATTGACAGCGTCTTCAACGTTTTCGTAAGCGATTCGGCGACAGGCATCCAGCGATCCCAGAACCGCAACGCCCCAATCCAGCTTTTGCAGAAAACGCAGCAAATTCGGTTCATTTTTGGTGATTTGAACATGTGGACGCAGTGCTGCCAGGTCATTGGCAGGCAAGGCAACATTGAATTGTCTCCCCAGTTCCAGAATGCTCTGTGCCCGGATATTTCCATCCAGATGACGATGGATATCCGTCAGTGGGAGTTGTGAATCAATCATAATGTACTCTTTACAAAAGCTGATAATCGTCCGTTAAGTGCAATGAAGTATAAAAAGAAATGGCAACAAATAGCCAATTGTTGCAAAAAAAAATCATCTCAATTTTGAATGCGCCCAAGCCGGGGAATAATTCGGATATAAATCAGCTCGCTAAGTAATTCGACCAGGGTTTGGCCGACAATGATGGCGGGCAATATTGCCGTGGCGCCCGGCATCGCCAGCGCCAGCGGCAGTACCACCAGCGAGTTGCGTGTTCCAGCGCTGAAAGCAACCGCCCGGCCGCCGGGCGCATCAAGCCGGAATAGCCTGCCGATTATCCAGCCCAGGGTTGGTGCGACGATAGCGAAGAGGACATAGAACGGCAGTACGGTTAATACCGTTCGCCAGGCGCTTTGAAGCTGTGGCATGACTGAGGCCACGACGACGAATAACACCAGCGCCGTGGCCGGAACGGGCAAAAACGATAGGGCATCTGACATTGTTTTTATCGACTGACGGCGTGAGCTTCCCCATTGAATGGCGGCCGCCGCCAGCAGAGGAATGGCAATTAGCCAGACAAAGGCGTGTAAAAACGGGGTGAGATGAACGGAGGCGGCGGCTTCCTTATTGAGAAAGAGGCCAAGATAAAGCGGCAGTGCCAGCATTTGAACCATCAGCAAGACGGGCGTGGCGGCCAGCAGTCGTGGGGCATCGGCACGGCCGATCTGAGAAAATGTCACGACGTAATCAATGCAGGGCGCAAGCAGGACCAGCAGCATACCAAATCGAATGACAGGCTCGTCCGGCAAAAAAGGCAGTAAGCAAAAAATAAATAGCGGGATAGCGATAAAATTAGCCGTCAGCAGTGCGGCAAGAAAACGCAGTTGGGTAAAGCTTTTCCCCAGCGCGGTCATCGGCACCTGTAAAAAAGTTACAAATAACATCAACGCAAGTGCCGGATTGATAGCCACATCCAGCGATTCGGCGTCGGGGATAACCTGCGCCATCAGGGCGGCAAGGATAACGGTGACGAAGTAGATCGCCGTCTGATGCGTTTCCATGAAGGTTCTGAAAGCGAGCATGTCGAGTCTCGTGACGGAAAACGGGGATGGGCAGGACGTCCTGTGGCAGCGGCCGGCCGCCACAGGACGTTGACTGAAAATGACTACAGGTTACTGTGCCGAAGGCGGAGTAACCGGGTCATCCTGAACATTGGGTTGAGATTCTTCACCACTTTCGGCCGGCAGGCCGATAAATGGCGCGATAAACTCGGCCAACGACATTTTATTACCGTTGAAATCAACCTGACCGTCAGCATATTGCAGTGAACTGGTGATCGCGTTGTCTTTGGTGACGGACAGTTGGTTCATCTGACCGATGCCTGCCATCATTTGCACCTGCTGCTGCGCCATGTCGGCGACCTGTTTCTTCTCTTCATCGGTTGCGGGTTGCGGTCCGGTCTGAATCATCAACTCTGCCAGCATGGCTAATGGTACATTCAATTTAACGTCGAGCGTTTTCACCGACTGTAGGATGATTTTTTCTTCATCGGAAGCGGTGGGATCGGTTGCTTTCGCGCTGTTTTGCAGCGGGTCGGTCAGATCCAGCGCGAGAGTGAATGTGCCTTCACCTTTGCTATTTTTCCAACTAATGGGGGAGACGGTGACATTCGGGTTCCCTTTCAGTAATTGCGGCAGGTATTGCAGGAACGTCATGACAATCTCGTGCTGATACATATCCGGGTCTATGCCGTCTGGATTTTGCAGAATTTGCTGAATCTTCTGCTGGTAAGCGGTAGCGAACTGCTTTGCGCCTTCGCCATCAAGCTGCGAGATGGACATGTTGAGTGCGCCGGAACCGAGATTGCGCTCAGCGATGGTCATCGATTCCAGCGCCAGCGCCAGTTTACCCGCCAAATTTTTATCATCTTCCGTCATGCTGGTTTGCAGGGAGAGGTTATTGAACGTGACAGGGTCACCGCCTTCAACCGAAAAAGTCAGCGATTTGACGGAAAGATCCGCGTCGCCTAAATCAAGATCGAATTTGCCTTTCTGATTGTTACCTTTCAGGGTGAAATCGTTCACGACAAGTTTTTCGGTCTCGCCCCATGGGTTTTTCTTTTCACTCATCAGGTTGCTGATGGTGCCTTCCAGCTTGCTGCTGCGTAAATCTCGGCCGATATCAAGCAGCAGTTCTGTACCGCTGAATACGAATTTCTGATCGTTATTCTGAAAGTCCACCGGGATCAGGGTGACGACAGACTGAGTATCGCCGTTGTAGGCGACCCGCGTTTCAGCGGTGAAGAATGATTTATCTTTAGTTAACTCAAACAACGCCTTAACGGCTGCGGTATTGGCCAGTTCGCTGTGTACGGACGCCATGGCCGGAACCAGATTGAATTTCTTGACCTGGGCCAGAGGAAAAGGACCGTGAGAAACGGTTTCATTGAGCACCACTTCCTCGCCTGGCGCAAGGATCTGCGCCCCTTTAGCCGTCCCATCAGTCTGAAGAACATAAGATAATTTACTGCTGAATATGCCTCCCTGATAATCGCGGTACACGATTTTGAGGCCAGCATCAGGATAGCTCTTTTTCAACTGTGTATTGAGCGTATCGGTAAATCCATCAAGCTGTTGAGCCAATTGTTTACCTGTATACCAGGATGCGCCGGTCCAGACGGCCCCCAGAGCAATAATCACGCCTGCGGCAACTAACGACTTCTTCATTTTAATTTATCCTTTATTAAGCAATGCCGCCCTTCATCTTGAGGGCGTAACGAAATGACCGGTTTTTACCGATTAAATACACGGGCGATACGCCCTTGTCCTTGAACGCTTACCGGAGACTCACTGGCAGAAATGAAGCAGGACTCTCCGGCCGCAAGCCTGAGCTGCTGCCGGTCTTTTTGCAGCAGCGCATTACCGTCAACGCAGAAAACAATCGCGGCGCTGTTTTGCGCGAGCGTTTGCGGCGTATCACTCAGGTAATGCAGTGAAAAGGCAAAATCATCGACAGGAATGGGGAAGTTTAGTTCATTTCCCTGTTTGATGGGGACGGTCAACAATTGCGAGGCCGGTTTTGCTTCAAATTTAACATTATCCAGCAGTTCCGGAATATCAATGTACTTTGGCGTTAACCCAGCCCGCAGTACGTTATCCGAGTTGGCCATCACCTCCAGAGACACACCTTTCAGGTATGCGTGGGGAGTCTGCGCATATAAAAACATGGCCTGACCGGGTTGCAGAGTAATGACGTTCAGCAGCAGCGGAGAAAACAGACCGCTGTCATCCGGGTAAAACCGTGTGATTTCTCGAATGGTAGCCCAGGGTTCGTCTTGCTGGCTGTTTAACGCCGCCTTTAAGACGCCCAGCGCCCGACTTTTTTGATCGCCATCCATACTCAGCAGGTTGGCAAACAGCATGGCGAGATTTTTACTGTCCGGCTGTTGTAAAAACGCAGCAATCGATGGATGGGCGCTGGCGACGGGCTGGAGCAATGTGACAATTTCAGATAATTCTCGAAAACCGTTCATCGCCTGAAATGGCGTGAGGGCGAAAACCAGTTCGGGTTTATGGTTGGCGTCTTTATAGTTTCTTTCAGCCGCATCCAGTGCGATCCCGGCCGCATTTTCTTTGGTAAAACCTTGTTCTGCGGCTGATTTACTTGGGTGAACCTGGATGGATAACGGCTGTTCCGCGCACAAAACTTTAAACAGGAAAGGCAATTCGCCAAAACGCTGCGCTACCGCCGTTCCCAGATGGGTCGATAAATCCCCGGCAATCAGATCTCGCAGACTACATTCGCGGCCATTCTCATCCACAAGGTGGGAACTACTTTTCGGATGGGCTCCCATCCATAACTCTGCCATTGGTAAATCATTAGGGTTATCAATGCCATACATCTCAGTCAAAGCGTGTTTACTTCCCCAGGCATAATGCTGGACACGGTTGAGCATTTTTTGCATGTTGGCTCCCTACGATTGAATAACTTGTTAATTAATATAATTTAACTGGTTAATATAATTAATAAACCAGTCAGTGATGAATACACTGTACCGGTTCACATCATGGTAATGTTTTGTGTGCCACTATTCCAGAGAGTGAAACTAAGGCTATTCCATATAGGAGAAAAGGTAATGACAACGACGCGTATTGAAAAAGACTCAATGGGACCGATTGATGTACCTGCCGATCGCCTGTGGGGGGCTCAGACGCAACGTTCACTGGAACATTTCCGCATTTCTGAAGAGAAAATGCCGCGAGCGTTGATTTATGCGTTGGCTCAGACAAAACGGGCGGCGGCCAGCGTCAATATGGATCTAAAACTGCTGCCAGCCGAACGAGGCAATGCCATTGTTCAGGCCGCTGATGAAGTGCTGGCTGGTCAACACGCCGGCGAATTTCCGCTGGCCATCTGGCAAACCGGTTCCGGCACGCAGAGCAACATGAACATGAACGAAGTGCTGGCCAATCGCGCCAGTGAATTATTGGGAGGGGAGCGAGGAAACAGCAGATTGGTTCACCCTAATGATGACGTGAACAAAAGCCAAAGTTCCAACGATGTTTTTCCTACCGCAATGCATGTGGCGGCGGTTATTGCCGTTAATGAACATCTCATTCCTGAACTGAAAGAACTGCATCAGACGTTGGCCTCGAAAGCGGAACAGTTCAAAGACATTGTGAAAATCGGGCGAACGCATTTACAGGACGCCACACCGTTAACGTTGGGACAGGAGATTTCTGGCTGGGCGGCAATGTTGCAGCATAATCTGAAGCACATTGAAAACAGCGTTCCTCATATTTGTGAACTGGCGTTGGGGGGAACGGCGGTGGGAACGGGCCTGAATACGCATCCTGAGTATGCGGTGCGCGTGGCGGCCGAACTGGCGAAGTTGACCGGACAACCGTTTGTCACCTCACCGAATAAATTCGAGGCATTGGGCACCTGTGATGCGCTGGTTCACGGACACGGCGCGTTGAAAGGACTTGCGGCTTCGCTGATGAAGATCGCTAACGATGTCCGCTGGCTGGCTTCAGGGCCACGCTGTGGGATTGGCGAATTAAGCATTCCTGAAAATGAACCGGGTAGCTCCATCATGCCGGGCAAAGTGAATCCGACGCAGTGTGAAGCGATGACCATGCTGTGCTGTCAGGTTATGGGGAATGACGTGGCCGTTAATATGGGGGGCGCGTCCGGTAACTTTGAGCTCAATGTGTATCGTCCGATGGTGATTCATAATTTCCTGCAATCCGTTCGTTTGCTGGCTGATGGCATGAATAGTTTCAATAAGCACTGTGCAATAGGCATTGAGCCGAATCGTGAGCGAATTGATCAACTGTTGAACGAGTCTTTGATGCTGGTAACCGCGCTGAATACGCATATCGGCTATGACAAAGCCGCTGAAATCGCCAAAAAAGCCCATAAAGAAGGCCTGACGTTAAAAGCCTCGGCGCTGAAATTGGGTTACCTTACGGAAGCCCAGTTTGATGAATGGGTTCGACCGCAGGATATGGTTGGTAGCTTGAAAGCGTAAATGACGAACTTGACTGCTCCTGACCTGATAGAACTGGGAGCAGTCACTGCATGAGTCATTTATTATTTTAATACTTCAACTACAGTGGTTTTAGGATTTTCAATAATGCCTATATGTACAATTTTATCTGAATTAGCCGATTTCCAATATTCACCACTGAAATCGCTATAATCTAAGCTGAACCCCATCAAGCTCAAATAGTTTTTTATTGTATCCATATCAGTGGAGTTTTTAAATGTAATTGCACTTACCTCCTTGCCCGGTCCTTCTGCGGCGCCGTAACTAAACTCATAGTCGGCAGAGATTCTAGGACAGTATTTTATTATATCATCGGTAAGCAGGTTATATTGCCTTTCGTCTTTTTCGGTATAATAAGCGCTGTCTGATAACAGTATCCTTAGTGACGGCCAGAAGTATATTAATGACAGCAGTACCATTACTGATACCAATGCAGCGATAATTTTAGATTTGCTCATATCACTTGTCGCCACGCGGCTAAACCATAATTCCGAATGGGAGCCAATCGGCCATCAATAATATCGCTACGAGTACTCATTCTTTTATCCCTGATTGAGCTTTAATAATTGAATGCTTAATTCAAATTCAGATGCGACCAGCTGCTTTTTCACTTCGATATTACAAAATATCGGTATAGAGATGCAATCGGGGAATAAGTAAACGCAGTGGCGTAGCCTGCGGCTTGTGCTTATGTTTGATGTTGTTTGCATCGTAATGGTTTAATTCACCAATAATCGGCACATCATTGCCATTATCCTGTTGGCTCAATATCAGCAGCGGGGACGGGCAGGGGTGTTGCACCTGTTTCTGCTGTTCCGCATACCAGACTCTGGCGATAGGCTGCACTTTTACCGGGCGTTTTATCTTTAATTTCGCGTGTTCAGGCAGACTTAGTACAGTTTCGATTTCCTGTTCCACCAATTCGGCCCACTGCTCTTTGCTGTAGGGCGCCAAACCCCGTTCGGCTTTCAAACTTTTCTCCAGTTTTTCCAGCAGTTCCGTACGGCTCATGTTTTTGATGATGTGCTTGTTTGCCCATCCAAAACGTACTGAAGCCGGATTGGTGAGCAACATCAGCGAACGGTAGGCGCTTAGCGTAATCAAACCGCGCAGATACGTATGCACAAACTCAAAGCGTTGTTCCGGCGCCAGCCCTGATTCGACGGTAATGATCTGCTCCAGCGTTTTCTTCAAGGTATTAATGTCATCAACAAGTTGACCCGCCTGATGATACTCATCCTGATTAACGGAAAAACACAAGGCGCCCGGCAAGCGAATGGCGGCTTTACTACTGACTGTTGCAGGGTAGTGATGGATGAACAGGTGCTGAAAATGTGCCAGACCTTTGTCACGGGCTTCAATGCCGGCATGTTGAGTTACCGGAATCTGTTCAATAACATCGTGCTCGGTGCCTTTTTCGATGTAGGGGAGTGAATATACGCGTCCAGCCAGCAGGCGGAAGGATGCGAACATCATCTGCATTTCCGCCAGTTTCTCTTCCAGAGAAGCAAAACACACGTTCATTCTGTTAATCAGGGAATAGCGATTCATAATCATCAATCACTTTAGTTACAACATACTTATCTATATATACCCAATCGAACCCATCAGCAACCGGGTTTACACTTCTGGCCTATCAGAGAATGAGGATCGGAAGAGGGAGATGCCCTTGTCACGGCGGGAGCCGTGACAAGACTTGATTTAAAGTTGTTTCAATCGAAAACTGATCAGCAGGGAGAGTAATAGCAACAAACCTAAAAAGACGGTAATGCCAGACCAACCGAACGAATGCCAGAACACGCCACCTAGAGTACCGGCAAGACTGGAACCCACATAATAGGAAAACAGATACATGGACGACGCCTGACCTTTTGCCCGACGCGCCCGTTGACCAACCCAACTGCTGGTCACGGAGTGAGCGGCAAAGAATCCCGCAGTAAACAGCATCATCCCGCCAAAAATAAAGGCCAGACCGTTCAGGGCAATAAATCCCAAACCGATCAGCATCAAAAGAATGGAAATACTCAATACCGGACCGCGCCCGAAACGATAGGTTAATGCGCCTGCTTTGGGGGAACTATAGCTGCCAGTAAGGTAGACGATGGACAGTAATCCCACAACCGCCTGACTGAGCAAATACGGTGCTGCCAGCAATCGATAGCCGATATAGTTGAACAGGGTAACAAACGTCCCCATCAGCAAGAAACCCTGTAAAAACAGCAGCGGTAATCCCGCATCATGCCAATGCAGTTTTACATTCAATAGCAGAGTCTTGGGGCGCAGTGACCCGGCTCTGAAATGGCGCGACTCAGGCAAAATGCGCCAGAAAGTCAGTGCCGCTATCAGCGCCAGCACGCCAATCGCGCCAATGGCAATTCGCCAGGCGAAATAGTCACTCAGAACACCGCTGACCAGACGGCCACTCATCCCGCCAATTGAGTTACCGCTGATATACAACCCCATCGAGAACGCTAACACGCTGGGATGAATCTCTTCGCTCAGATAGCTCATGGCAACCGCCGCAACGCCACTGAGCGATAATCCGATCATCGCCCGCATGATCAGAACCGCATGCCAACTGGTCATGAACGCACAAATCAGCGTGCAAATAGCGGCAAGCATCAGCGACACGACCATAACGTTTTTACGCCCGATAGTGTCAGACAAGGGGCCGGTAAACAACAAACCAATGGCCAACATCACGGTAGAGACCGAAAGCGCCAGGCTGCTGGTTGCCGGTGAAATGGAGAAATCGTGCGAGAGTACAGGCAACAAAGGCTGTACGCAGTAGAGCAGGGCAAATGTTGCAAGACCGGCGGAGAACAACGCCAGCGTCACTCGCATAAACTGCGGGGTGCCGCGTTTGATGTAGGGGGCTTTGCCGTTTGAATTTGGAACGTTTGGAAGATCTTCCGCATCATCAATAACAGAGACGGTCGCGGAAGATGACAGGATACTCAAGATAAATCCTTACCCTACAAGGTAAATAACAGCCAGAGGAGATGCTGGGATCATAGAAGAGTGATATTATTTTGTATAATATATTAATAGTTATAATTAAGACGTCTGAAATATGAATATCGAACTTCGACATCTTCGCTACTTCATTGCGGTCGCAGAAGAACTGCATTTCGGGCGTGCCGCCGAAAGGCTGAACATCTCACAGCCACCGCTTAGCCAGCAAATTCAGATTCTGGAAGAGCAGGTCGGCGCCAGACTGCTGGAACGTAATAACCGAAATGTACAATTGACGCCGGCAGGCGCCATGTTTCTGAAAGAAGCCTGGGCTATCATTGGCCAGGTTGATCAGGCAGCGGAACGCGCATCACGTATTCAACGAGGTGAAATCGGAGAACTGACGATCGGGTTTACCTCGTCCGCTCCGTTTATCAAAAAAGTGTCGCGCAGTTTGCTGCGTTTTCGGCAGACCTACCCGGAAGTACATATTCAGATGATGGAGCTGAACACGAAACAGCAAATCGAACCGCTGTTGAACGGTAAGCTCGATCTGGGGGTCATGCGCAATAACCCCTTGCCTGATGCGCTTGAGCATCAGCTGTTGCTGCATGAGGCGTTGGTTGCGGTTGTTCATGAAGAGCATCCGCTCGCCAAGCACGCCACAGGCGGCGCCATTAGCATCAAACAACTGGCGCAAGAGCCTTTTGTCTTTTTCTCCCGGGCGGTGGGAACCGCGCTTTACGATGAAATACTGACATTGCTAAAGAGATACGGCATCAGTCCGTACATTACGCAGGAGGTGGGGGAGGCAATGACGATTGTCGGGTTGGTTTCGTCTGGTCTCGGCGTTTCCATATTACCTGCCTCTTTTATCCGGATCCGCGTTGATGGCGTGAAGTATTTATCGCTGGCCGAAAGCGATGCCACGACGCAGGTGTGGCTGGTTACGGCCCGGCATCGTCCACTGAGCGCCGCTGCACAGACATTGATCGGGCTTATGCTGGGGCGGTAGCAAATTCAATATGTGCGTTAAATCACATAACGAATCAAATATTTGACGGCTTTAGTGAAAAGCCCCACCATATCCTCAGTTTTTTTATTTTGCAGCGTGAAAAATAGTATATGGCACAGCGACAGCGAATACAGTCGTAACATTTAACAGTCAGTGCAGTAGAAAAACAGATTCCCAGCCGCAGTATCAGCAATGAAGAGTAGGAGCCAGCTTTGTGATTGCCGATGGTCAACCAGGTCACATCGATCAAATTAAACAAATGAATGCCGGGGCGGTATACCGACTGATCGACAAGTATGGCCCGATATCACGTATTGAACTGTCTAAACGTGCTCAACTGGCGCCCGCCAGTATCACCAAAATCGTACGCGAACTGCTGGAAGCCCATCTGGTTCAGGAAACGGAATATCAGGATATCGGCAGCAGGGGGCGTCCGGCCATCGGGGTGATCCTTGATACTCAGGCATGGCATTTCCTTTCCGCTCGCATCAGCCACAACTCAATGACGCTGGCCCTGCGTGATTTGAGCAGCAAACTGGTGGTTGAGGACGACGTTCCACTTCCTGCCGAACATTCTCAGCCGTTACTCGATCGCATTTTGAATGAAATTGACAAGTTCTTCATCCGCCATCAAAAACGACTGGAGCGGTTGACCGCTATCGCCATTACGGCGCCGGGTATTATTGATGCCACAACCGGTATTATTCACCGCATGCCGTTTTATGATGTCGAAGAGATGGCTATTGGTCCTGCGCTGGAACAGCGCACCGGGCTACCGGTTTATCTGCAACATGACATCTGCGCCTGGACAATGGCGGAAGCGTTATATGGCGCCTCCCGTGGTTCTCAGAATGTCATTCAGATTGTTATCGATCACAACGTGGGGGCTGGCGTGATTACCGGCGGACGCATTCTGCATGCAGGCAGCCGCAATCTGGTTGAAATCGGCCATACGCAGGTCGATCCTTATGGCAAACGCTGCTATTGCGGCAACCATGGCTGCCTCGAAACCGTTGCCAGTACGGAAAACATGTTGGAACTGGCCCAGCAGCGGATGAACGCTTCCATGAGTTCTATTCTGCACGGTTCTCCACTTACGGTAGACAGCCTGTGCGCCGCAGCGCTCAAAGGCGATGCGCTGGCAAAGGATATCATTCACGATGTGGGGAATAACGTAGGCCGAATTGTCGCTATCATGGTGAATTTGTTTAATCCGGATAAGATTCTGGTCGGCTCTCCGCTTAATAAGGCGTCCAGTATTTTATATCCGGCGATTATGGGCTGTATTCATCAGCAGTCTTTCCCGCCATACAGTCACAACATTCAGGTAGAAGCGACCCAGTTTTATAATCAAGGGACGATGCCCGGCGCCGCATTAGTGAAAGACGCTTTGTATAACGGTTCGCTTTTGGTGAAACTGTTGCAGGGCTAAAATATATTGCCGCCCGATCGTCTGTTTTAAACTTCCGCTTATTTCTATCTTTCCGGGGCGGATGTCCTGAGAAACAAAACATTGAGCTAACGCAAGCTGCCTGAACGGTGCATCGCCTAGACTTTCACGGTTGGAAAGCATTTTGCTGTGGTTGTTATTTTTCAGGTGGCCCGGAGTCTATCTCATGTTGAAACGTATTTTTGTCACAGGTACTGATACCGCCGTCGGTAAAACGGTGGTTTCCAGAGCGTTATTGCAAAAACTGGCAATGAGTGGCAAATCCGTTGCGGGCTATAAACCAATAGCGAAAGGGTGCCAGGAAACAGAAGACGGGCTGCGGAATCACGATGCACAGCTGCTGTTGGCGGCCTCTACTCTTGAATTAGCCTATGAGCAGGTGAATCCTATCGCTCTGCCGGAAGATGAAATCAGCGCCAGCGCACACCCGATCAATTACAGCGCCATGACCCAGGGGCTACAGTATCTGGGAGAAAATGCCGACGTAGTTGTCGTGGAAGGCAGCGGCGGATGGCGTACGTTAATGAACGATCTGCGGCCCTATTCCGAGTGGGTCATTCAGGAGCAACTCCCCGTCGTGTTGGTTGTCGGTATCAAACTGGGGTGCATAAGCCACGCGTTGCTAACCGCTCAGGCCATCCTTAACGACGGTTTGCCGCTGGTTGGTTGGGTTGCCAACCGTATTAACCCCGGATTGGCAAACTATGCGGAAATCATAACGGTACTACGTAAAAAGATTCCTGCGCCACAATTGGGTGAGTTACCTTATCTGCCCCGGGCAGAACAACGGGATTTATCCACCTATATCGATCTCTCCGCCGTAACAAATTAAACGCCGACCTTACTGTTTCCCGCATTGGAACGCTTAAAATCAGAATAGTGAGGTTTACGTGATGCCTGCCCCTGCCGGGTAACACCTGATATACTCAAAAACAGACTTTTTTCCCTCATAGAAAATGTAATGAAAACCGCACATAACTTTGAGCATCCCCCGGTTCCGCATCGTCACTGGATATTGATTGCCTGCATGCTGGCCATGTTCACGGCAGCCATTGAAGTCACTATCGTTGCAACCGCATTGCCGACCATTATTGCGGATCTCGGTGGGTTCTCCCTGCTGGGATGGGTTTTCGCCGGTTATTTGCTGACGCAGGCCATCAGTATTCCGATCTACGGCCGACTGGCCGATCTTTTTGGTCGCAAACGTATTTTTTTCATTGGTACCATTACGTTTCTGCTGGGGTCGGTGCTGTGCGGTTTTTCTACCCATATGGGATGGCTGATTCTGTTTCGTACCATTCAGGGGCTGGGCGCGGGCGCAATCACCCCGATTGCTTTTACTATTGTCGCAGATGTGTACAGCAGTACGGAACGGCCCAAAATACAGGGTTATCTTTCCAGTGTCTGGGGGGTGTCCGCCATTGCGGGGCCGCTGCTGGGGGCCTTTATCGTTCAACATTTCAACTGGGCGCTGGTTTTTTGGGTTAATGTGCCCATCGGCTTATTCTCCATTTTCTTACTGGCGCGCTATCTGCCGACGGTTAATCACAAACGGCCTCATCAGTTGGATTGGGCTGGCGCATTTTATCTTGCCATTACTGTCGCCAGCTTGTTAATGGCATTACTTCAGGCTGAAGTGTTTGGACTTTGGGTTATCCCTCTATTGATCATGGCACTGGTTGGCGGCGTTTTACTGTTTAAACAGGAAACGAGCACGCCGGAGCCACTTTTCCCTCTGGCGCTATGGCGTAATAAGGTCATCATTGCGGGTAATCTCGGTGGGTTGGTTATCGGCGCCGCGATGATGGGCGTCAGCGCTTTTTTGCCAACCTTTATACAAGGCGTGATGGGCAAAACGCCGCTGGAAGCAGGCAGCATTTTGGCATTGATGTCTATTGGCTGGCCGCTGGCCAGCGCGCTGAGTGGACGCCTGATGTTGTGCACGTCCTATCGGTTTACCGCCGTATGCGGAAGCATTCTGATTATTACCGGCAGTCTGACGCTGTTGACGCTCGATCAAGCCAGCAATCTGAACTGGGCGCGGGTCGCGGCGTTTCTTATCGGCGCAGGCATGGGATTATGCAATACCACCTTTTTGGTCTCGGTACAAAACGCCGTAGACTACTCCATTCGCGGCATTGCGACAGCATCAACCATGTTCACCCGAATGCTGGGGTCTGCGCTGGGAACCGCCATTCTTGGCGCTACGCTCAACATAAACCTGCACTGGCGTTTGCCAACGCTGGACGATCCGCTACAAACGCTGATGGATGTCCATAGTCGAAATACGATGAGCGCCGAGCAGCTCCATTTGATCTCCTGGCAGGTATCGGCATCTATTCACTGGGTTTTTGTCGTTTCGGCGCTGATAGCCGTCATTACATTATTTTCGGCCTGCATGATCCCCGCCAGTCAACGACCGGGGCGTCAGGAAGCAGTGAGAAAATAGCATGTGACTCAGGATTATCTGAAATCAGAATAAGCAGAGAATAAAGGCGCGGGAATCGCGCCTTTAAGCAGGGAACCAGAGAACGTTACTGCGTCGATGGTTGACTTTCACTTTCCGATGGAGTGGATACGCTGTCTCCATCAATATGGCGGATATAAACAATCTTCTGTGAATCATTCTCACAATGGCCGACCACCTGACCACCGACCTGATTCACCTGATCGTTTGGCACTATTTCCAGCGAAAAACCGGATTCTGGCACACCGTTATTGATGATCTTCTGTGATATGTCAGCTTTGACACTTTCACAGGACGCTTGCACAGCCAGAGGAGCGATGATACATAAAGCCGCGCCCAAAATGATGCTTTTTTTCATAATGTCACCCTATTATTTGGATTATAAATCCTGCCAGTCGCCCGGTGTTTTATACACACCAGGCGGATGACGATTGCTATAAAAGAGTAGACTAAAAATCAGGGAGCGACCGGACGGCCAGTACGACGGTCGAGGCAACGGTCGGTATTCGCTTCCCAATAAGCATTCACGTTATAGCTGGCGTTACATTTCTCACGACCATCGACCGCCTTTTCAACTTTATCGAATTCTTTTTCAACACGAGAATTGACTTTATTGCGCAGGGAACGGGTTGAATCCCATTGTTCACTGCTTTGACGAGCGGCTTCCTTGGATAAGGCGCTGTCGCCAGACTCAATCACAACATGGCGAGTGTCTGCCAGCGCGGTGGGGTGCCAGACCGCAGCCACCACAACCAGAGAGAGCGGGATCAAGGCCCGGATCAGAGAAGCAAAAGAATGTTGGTTCATGTTTCCACCTTGACAGAACAAATAATTAATACAAACGCCACGACAACCACTATGACACAAAGTGTAGCTTACCATTTTTCGCCTCAACAGCACTATAACCGGATACCGCATTCAGTAGCGCGGTCGGTTAGCGCTTGCCGTCCGGAATAACACCCAATAAAATATACGATACATATATGTTTCATATATCGAGATCGTTATGGGTATTGTAAAAATTAGTGATGAACTACATGAAGAAATCCGCAAAGCCAGCGCAACAATGGTGCGTTCTATCAATGCTCAAGCTGAATTTTGGATAAAAATCGGCATGTTGGCTGAAAAGAATCCCAATATGACCTATATCGAAATTTTGCGTGAACAGCTGAAGCAGGCTTCAGCTGAGTAAAATGAGGTTAACAATGAATACGATAGTACTGAAGAACAGTGATGAACTGGCGCTGATGCGTGAATCAGGCAAATTACTGAGCTCAGTTTTTACCTATTTGGACGATTTTATCCGGGTCGGTATTTCAACAATGAAAATCAACGAATTAGTTGAAGATTTCATTACGAATACGCTCAATGCGAGACCCGCCAGTAAAGGACAGTATGATTTTCCCTATGTGCTCAATACGTCTGTCAATGACGTGGTATGCCATGGCATGCCTTCGACGACACATTTTTTGAAATCAGGCGACATTATAAATGTGGATATTACGCTTGAGAAAAACGGATTTATCGCAGACTCAAGTAAAATGTATATGATTGGCGAGGTTTCGCCACTGGCAAAACGACTGGTTGAAAATACCTATCAGGCAATGTGGCAGGGCATTCGCGTAGTTAAACCGGGAGCAACATTGGGCGATGTTGGTCATGCCATTCAAAAGTTTGCTGAAGCACAAGGCTATTCCGTGGTTAAAGAATACTGCGGCCACGGTATAGGCCGGGAGATGCACGAGGAACCACAGGTGTTACATTATGGTTCCCCCAGATCGGGGGTTGTATTACAGGAAGGCATGACATTTACGATTGAACCGATGATTAATCAAGGCTCCGCGAAAATTAAGCTTAAACGCGACGGCTGGACGGTGGTTACCCGTGATAAGAAACTGTCCGCGCAGTGGGAACACACCATCGCGGTAACGGCCGACGGTTATGAAGTGTTAACCCTGCGAAATGACGAAAGCGTCTAATTAAAAAGGCGACCCTTCGGGCCGCCTCCTAATTCATCGAGTAGGACTATCACTCAAAACAGCTGCGATTAACTTTCGCGATACACGTTCAGACCCGCGAAAGACTGGCTGACCGGCATCATTTCCAGCGTATTAATGTTGACGTGGGCGGGTAGCGTTGCGACCCAGAATACGGCCTCAGAAACATCCTCGGCCGTCAGGGGGGTGGTGTTGTCATAGATCTTGCTGGCTTTATCGTCGTTTCCTTTAAAACGCACCGCAGAGAACTCTGTACCGCCTACCAGACCGGGCTCGATATTGGTAACGCGGACCCGCGTACCGAATAGATCCGCCCGCAAACCCAGGCTGAATTGCTGAACGAACGCCTTGCTTGCGCCATAGACATTACCCCCCGCGTAAGGCCAGTTCCCCGCCGTGGAGCCGATATTGATAATGTGCCCGACGTTACGGTCAACCATCGCCGGCAGTAGCGTGCGAGTCATGAACACCAGTCCCTTGTTATTGGTGTCAATCATGGTTTCCCAGTCATTCAGCGAGGCTTTGTAAGCCGGTTCCAATCCCAGCGCCAGACCGGCGTTATTCACCAGTACATCAATAGAACGCCACTCGGCGGGCAGGGATGCGATCGCCTGTTCGATCGTTTTCCGCTCGCGAACATCCAGTTTTAACGTATACAGCGCGTCCCCCAGTTCCGCTTTCAGTGCGTCCAGACGTTCCTGACGACGACCGGTTGCGATAACCTGATGGCCTTCTTTAATAAATTTACGGGTAATTGACTCACCAAACCCGGCGGTGGCGCCGGTAACCAAAATAATCATGTTATTTTCCTCTGACGATGTTCATGGTTTTCAATTAAAGAGCGTGAACGCAGAAGCCTGCGCCGCAAGAACGAACTGATATCCATACAGATTAACAAAAGACGTAATCTCATTTAGCCGCGCAATTCACGATGGGTCAAGAACAGGATCAGTCGTCCTGATTATCAGCTTCCACTGCGCTATACAATCGCTCAAGAATATCGGGCAAGGCTGATTGCACCCGGTTCCAGCTTGGCACGAATGGTTTATCCCCCGGACTTTCGGTGTAAACCTGCCCGGAAAGGGTGATGACATCCGAGAACAACTCAACGGCAGACTCTTCAGTATGCCGATCGAAATGCAGCCCATTCATGCGGGCATCATGCTCAAACGCATCAATCATATCGAGAGCGGTACGGTAATAAGTCGCGCGCAATACCCGGAACGAATCCGTCGTAATATTCACGCCGAGTATCGCCAATTTGCGATACAACGCCTTGGTGATATCGGTCGCCATACGCTGTAGACCGGAACTGGGATCATTTTCCGACATCGGCTGATGTTTATGGTCATAGTTATCGGCAATATCAACCTGGCAAATTCGACTGGTCGCCGTTCCCCGGTGTATTTCCGATAGCACGCCAATCTCCAACCCCCAGTCGCTGGGAATGCGCAGGTTATTTAAAATATGGGTGCGCATCGCAAATTCCCCCGACAAGGGATAACGATAACTCCGCATATAATCCAGATAGTCCGAATTGCCATAAACCTTTTGCAACGATTTCAGCAGCGGAAAGACCAGCAAACGACCCACGCGCCCATTGAATTTGCCATCCGCCACCCGGGCGTAATAGCCTTTACAGAAATCATAGTGGAAATGCGGATTGGCTACCGGATAGAGCAAACGCGCCAACATGCTCCGGGTATACGTGACAATGTCACAATCATGCAGCGCCACACAGGACGTTCGTCGTGAGGCCAGCGTATAACCGACACAAAACCACACGTTGCGGCCTTTACCCGGTTCCATCGGGGCCAGCGATCTTTCCGCCAGTTCCTCACTGAGCGCTTTCAGACGCGGTCCGTCATTCCATAAAATACGATGACGCTGCGGCAGTCGGGAAAAGAATTCGCGGGCATATTGAAATTGTTCCCGATCGGCACGATCGAGGCCGATTACGATCTCGCCCAGATAGCTTACCTGAGACAGCAGCTCGACGATGTTATTCAACGCAGGCCCTTCCAGCTCGGAATAGAGCGAAGGGAGAATCAACCCCATGCTGTTTTGCCCGGAAAATACCTGTAGCTCATATTCCAGCTCTTCCAGTTTGCGTTGGGTCAGATTGTGGAAATTGGTAATGATTCCATCCTGATAAAATTCACTCATCGCATTCTCCCGCAGGTTGCGTTTATGTTTTATGCGCCGGGTTCATCGGTGAAAGACCTGCTCCAATGAAGTGCGTCAATCCTTCACACCAACCCACAGGCCCCATGGCCTGCGTGCGATATAGTTTGCCAACATAATGTTCAGATAGTTCAACGACCTGATTTCCTTTACTTTTAATTAATACGGCATGATCCATGGCGTTTAACAAAGAGACATCATTCGGCCCGTCGCCAAGACCGACGGTGATCACTTTGGTCTCGTATTTCTCGCAATACTGTGTTTTTATCCAGTTGGCTGCAAATCCCTTACTGACACCCGATCCCATCACATGATAAAAGCGGCCGCCTTGCGTCAGAGACAGCGCATATTCAGCCAGGCGCCGACGAAAACGGGTTAATGCCGTGGCATCGTCCAGCCACAGCAATGGTTCCGAGGCTTCTCGCCGACGGGCCAGTTCAGCGTTTTGCAGTGAAAGCCCGGTCACACTGGCAACCTCCTGATTATCCATGTCAGCAAAACCTTTAAATTGAAAAGACTCTTGGTCGCGTAATTGGCGAAGCCGGGCGCAAATGGAAGGGTAGTCAGCGTCAAAAATCTTGCGGGGATAATCCGGGTGTGTGTGCCACGGTGCTGGTAACGCAATCAGCGCGCCATTTTCTGCAATATAAGGAAAGTGGCTTAACCCCAGCTCGTCTTGCAGTTGTTCAACTTCCGCAGCGGTTTTACTGGTAGTAATAATGAGGGGAATCCCCAACCGGGCCAGGCGAGCGAGCCACGGGCGCGCAGGTTCCCAACTGTAGGTATCGTGATCCAGCAGCGAGCCATCAAGATCGCTGAAAATTATCAGATTAGCGCTCAATGCTGGCATCGGCTCCCCCTAATTTATCGGAAATAAACAGATGATAACGATGGGTGTACAAGGCTGTGTTGAGTCGTTGATTCACAGTTGGCTGAGATATCAACCTGATAATGCGGATAAAGTGTGATGTAAATCGCTGCACTTAACTGTACGCAGAAATCATCATTTACGCAAATTGACATACTCCGGTTCCGCGTTTGCAGCAAGAAAGGAAATTTCCGTTCTGAGAACAAATAAAATGCTACACAGCACGGGAAAAAATGTGGTGAACTCACTTATTGACTGTTGAAAGTCACAGCAATGAATAAGGAATCACATTGAAACACGTACCAATAACCCCAAATCCCGCTCACCGCGGCTATCACGCCGGACCAGCAAAATATGACGTTATATCAATTCAATCACAGGTCATTTATGGCTGTGTGGGAAACAGTATCGCGGTTCCCGCGTTGATGCAGCATGGATTACGGGTTTCATTCGTTCCCACCGTAATACTGAGCAATACGCCCCATTATCCAACCTGCTATGGCGGTAAAGTGCCCGTTGAGTGGTTTGAAGGTTTCCTTAAAGGGTTGCTCGAAAGAGATGGACTGAAACATGTCAGAGCCATTGTCATTGGATATATCGGCTCGCCGACACTGGTGCAACCGCTTGCAGAATGGCTAAAAATCGTTCGCGATATTAAACAAGACATCCGGATTATTCTTGATCCGGTGATGGGCGATACCGACTGCGGTTACTACGTCAGCGAGGAGATCAACGAATATTACCGCCGGTATTTACTGCCGATGGCAACCGGACTCACGCCAAACGCATTTGAGTTGGAATGTCTGTGTGGAAGGGTGATTCACAGTGCGGAAGACACCGTCACCGCGGCCAGAACCTTGCTTCAGGGACATATCGAATGGGTGGTGGTAACCAGTGCGGCGGGAACATCGGATACAAAAAACATCCAGGTCATTTGTGTTACCAGAAATGATGCGGTTGTCATCAACCATGCCAGATTGCCTATCTCACCAAAGGGGACGGGAGATCTGTTTTGCGCAGAGTTAACCGCGTGGCTTTTAAAAGGCTATCCGTTGGCGGAAGCCACGGAGCGTGCCAGCCATCAGGTAGAGCAATCCGTATTGAAAACACAGTTGGCGGAAAGCGAAGAGCTGTGTATTGCCTCAATTTAATGTGGCATCGGCAGTACTGCTGCTTGCAGTAAACGTCTCTGATTTCAACAGATAACCAGACATGATTAAGGAGAAATTATGCAATATCACATCAGAACGATGGTCTCGGGTCTACTGTTCGCCACGGTAACGCTACTGTCTGCTCCGTTAGCGCTGGCGCAAGATGGACAGCCAACACCGCAGCCGGCGATAAAACCGGTGATCGATTGCTCGGCGCTGGCGACGGTTGATCTAACTTCGCTTGGCGGCAAAGGCAGCCACGTACTTAGCGCACAGGAGGAGACTATCAATGGTCAGGCGTTTTGCGTGGTGGATAGCCAACTGGCGCCAACCATTCAGGTGAAAACCCTGCTGCCAATCAACACCTGGCAGGGGCGTTACATGCAGATTGGCTGTGGCGGATTGTGTGGAAACATTAATCTCAGTATCGGCGCAGCAGCGGGCTGCATGCCACTCAACAACAGTGAATTCGTGCTGGCCGCCACTGATATGGGGCATCCTGCCCAGGAGATGGATTTTGGCAAAGATGCGCAAAAACGCGAGGATTTTGCCTGGCGTTCACAGCATCTAACGGCTGAACTGGCTAAATTACTAATAAAAACATTGTATGGCCAGCCTGTTCAATGGAGCTATTTCAATGGCTGTTCCGATGGCGGACGTGAGGCGCTGATTGCGGCGCAACGTTTTCCGCACGATTTTAACGGGATTATCGCCGGTGCGGCGGCGATGAATTTTCAGGTGCAAAATGGGCTATACCATTCATGGCTGGCCGTTTCCAACACCGGGCCCGATGGTAAGGCAGTTCTGACCACCTCACGGCTGCCATTGATCCACAAAGCGGTTATCGCGCAGTGTGACGAACTGGACGGGCAAAAAGACGGATTGATTAGCGACCCGCAAAGCTGCCACTTTAATCCGCAAGTCTTGCAGTGCAAAACTGCGCCGGACACACCGCAGGCAGATTGTTTATCCAGCGCAGAAACGACTACATTGACACGGATCTATGATGGCCCGCGCGACCCTGTCAGTGGTGAAAAACTGATCATCAGCGGGCCGCTGCCGGGTTCTGAGCTGGCCTGGGCAGGGGTCTTTATTCCTCGCACGGCGGATGAGCCGATTTTCAGCAAGATCATCGCGCTGCCGACGCTGAAATATATGCATTTTGCCACTAATCCACCGGAAAGCTTTACGCTAAACGATCTGGCGTTTAACGCCGACACGTTCCAGAAACTGCGTGCGCGCCACCCGCTTTATGACGCCACCAACCCGGATCTTTCGGCTTTTTCACAGGCCGGCGGCAAACTGATTATCTGGCATGGTCTGGCTGATCCGCATATTTCTCCGATCAACTCCATTGCTTATCACCAGGCGGTGGGGCAACAGCTGGGCGCATCCCAACGCGATAGCTTTGAGCGTTTGTATCTGCTGCCGGGAATGTACCACTGTTCCGACGGTGAAGGTCCGAGTCTGGTCGATTTTCTGACGCCAATGATGGCGTGGGTTGAAGAGGGCGTCGCACCGCAGAACATCATCACCCGACAGGCCGCACCACAGAGTAATAATGACTTCGGTCAACCGCAGGCCGGGAATAAAAACGCCAATCAGATCAAACTGGAAACGGTGCCGCCACAGACTGCATCCCGTCCTGTTTATCCTTACCCCAGTATCGCGGTTTATAATGGTCACGGCGACCCACAGCAGGCAACCAGTTATCATCCGGTACGGCTAAAAAATGTCCCCGACGGCTATGAGTGGATGGGAAAAGATTTCTATCAACCTTATACACCACAGTAATGTCTGCGGAATTCCTGCATATCTGAATATCAACGGATATCAGCGGGGGAACAGCCGAAGCGTTGTTTAAAGCGCAATGAGAAACGGGAAGCGGCGCGATAACCACAGGCATCGGCGATTTGAGAAAGGCTCCAGCGCGTAGTTTGCAGCAGTGTCATCGCATGGTGCATGCGGATATCCTGCAACAATGTGCGAAATTGGGTCTGTTCCTCCGCTAAACGTCGCCTTAATGTCGCTTCACTCATTCCAAGTTGCTGGCCGGCATTCGCCGCTGTCCAGGCGAACGCCGGCGAGGCGGTCAGCAACGCGGTCAAACGGTCGCCGAGGGGGGCTGAGGCGCGCGGCATAAAGACGATCCCACGTTCGGCCAATGCGATCAGCACGCCACTTAAACGATGTTGTTGCACTGAGTAACTGGACGACTCAATGCTAAGCCCCCGCAAACAATAATCCAGCGTGTCCCGCAATTCACTGTCCAACGACAGTATTTTAACGCCGCTAAGAGGCGGCAGCGTGGTAAAAAATTGCGCATGATCGCGATAAAATGCGGCATTGAGTTCGGGTGAAAAGCTCAGGTATAACGACTGAAATGAACCACTTACCGCATCGGGGGTTTTACTTATATTGGCAAGGGTATGCTGGGCAACCAGTATAATGTGTTCTGCGTTATCCAATTGCATAAATGACCGATCGTGGCAGAGGCTCAATTGTCCCGATTTTACCAACAGCAGCGTCGCTTCAAAAAAGCGGAAACCGGCGACCTGATGCGGATGTCGCAGGTAAGGTTGAGCCATCGAATAGAGCCGGCAGTGATCTACCGGCAATTGAGAGGGCAGCAGAGTGTGGGTAACATCACGGATGTCATGTTTCATCGGCTTTCCCGGCAAACGAAATAAATGTCTTAACGCACGTTGGGATTTAGGCTGTAAGTTCCAGTCAAACTCGCTTCCGCCAGAATATGGCCAGTGATTGCCGATAATACTGCCGGACCATCGAGTTTATCGTGCAGATCCAAACGTGGAATATCAAGCGCGTAGAGTGTAAAAGTGTAGTGATGCGCGATGGCATCGTTCCATGGAGGACATGGGCCATCGTAACCGTAATAATCGCCGCTCATTTGCTCATCGCCTTTGAACCAGGCGGTATAGTCATTAAGGCCATGGCGCATTCCGTCCTCCACAGGCAATGACGGTTTTCCTCGGGGAGTAATGCCATCGCTGTGGCGGCCTTCAGCAATCTCACGAATCTGCGCCGGAATATCTACCAGCACCCAGTGGAAAAAATTAACACGAGGCAATGACGCTGATACTTCTTTCCCTTCCTGATTGACATCATCAAGGGTGCTTGGCGCATGCGGATCCAGACACAATAATACAAACGACTGAGTATCGGCCGGAACGTCGCTCCAGGCTAAATGCGGATTTTTATTGCTGGATAACGCCAGATGATTTTCCGTATCTTGAACGGCAAAGGCAAACTCACCGGGAATGGGCGAACCCTGTTCAAAGTTTTGGCTGGTCAATTTCATTGGGAATCCTTCATAGGTTAGAAAAATCATGTGAGGTGAGGGTATCTGGCCCTCTACCAGCGTGAGTATAAAGGGTTACCGGATCAGGAAAATAACTTATCCAATCATATTAATCACATATTCCATCAAAATGATATGAAAAGTGATTAATGCACCTATCGGTGTGACTTTTGTGGCATAACGCGAGAAAAGAGAGGCGTCAAATGTTGTGCTTGCCAGTTTTGCTTCTCCCTCAGCTTAACTCTATAATATAGGGTATTATGTGATAAAAATTTAGATAAGATATAATATTATGGATTTAAACCTTAGCACTCCCGCAGAGATTGTCACGCTTCTATGTGATCGATTACGCAAAGAACGCTTGGCAAAACAGATGACTCAGGCTGATGTGGCTGCCCGTGCAGGGGTAGGTGTCAATACGGTATCGAATCTTGAAGCAGGCAGAAATGTGGGCTTCGAAAATCTGGTCAGAGTTGCAGTAGTACTGGGGCATGGCGAGGCATTGAAAGATCTGTTTAAACCTAAGATTGATAGCCTGGCTGATATTTTACGTTATGAGAAGAGCGCAATGCGTCAGCGCGTAAAAAGGAAGAATAGCGATGCCTGAACAAATAGACGTCTTTTATGAAGGATGGGGTGAAAGATGGCTTTGGGGCAAGCTGGTATCCTCGACGGCGCTTACGGGGCGACCAATGATCGCCTTTGAATACAGTGAAGAAGCCGTACTCAAGGGGCTTGAGCTATCCAGGTTGACATTACCGCTTGATGGACCACGATTACGCAGGGATTTTCCGGCCCATCAGTTAAACCTTCCCGGCCCAGTCTATGACTCTTTACCCGATGGCTGGGGGATGCTGCTCATGGATCGCTTATTCAAGCGAAGGGGGTTAAACGCTGCCCGTATTGGCCCTCTGGAACGACTCACCTGGGTAGGCAGTAATGCAATGGGCGCGATGACATTCCAGCCTGTACAGGCCGATGCAGAGACCACCTCGCAAGAAGAGATCCCACTTGTTCAACTGGCATCGGAAATTCAGGAGGTGTTGAGCGGGGAAGGCGGGGAGTTTCTGCAAAAGCTATTGCAGATGGGCGGTTCGCCGCAGGGCGCACGGCCTAAGGCGTTGTTATATTGTGACCCTGTCACGTTTAAATTCACCACATCCCCTTTACCGGGAGCGGAAAGCTGGCTTATCAAATTCCCGGCCCGACGGGAACACGCTGAAGTCTGCGCCATTGAGGCCGTATACTCGGCATGCTTGCGGATATGTGGTATTCAGACACCAGATATAGCCTATTTTGAACTGCCGGAAGGGAAAGCGGCATTCGCTACCCGACGATTTGATCGTGAGCGGGGGATACGTATCCCGATGCAGAGTTTGGCCGCATTCACCGGAGCGAACTATCAGGTCCCGGGTTCACTTGATTACCGGAGTTTTTTACGTGCCACGCAAATGTGCACCAATGATGTCAGGGAAAAAGCGTTCGCCTTTGAACGTGTTGTTTTTAATGTGGCGTTCAACAACCGGGATGACCATCCTAAAAACTTCGCTTACTTAATGTCCGCAGAAGGACAATGGACTCTGGCGCCAGCCTATGATGTGACGTATTGCGACGGACCCGGCGGCTATCACCAGATGGATGTCATGGGTGAGGCATTAGATATTGAGAGAAAGCATCTCCAGGCGCTGGGCGAACAGGAGGCGGAATTATCACCTGCGAAAGTCGTGGAGATCATAGAAAACATTTGCGACGTTGCCGCGAAGTTCAGTGAGATTGCCATTGAGAAGTATCCAAAGCAAATCACCGCCGATACGCTGAATTATATACAAAAGCAAATTGATGGAAATATCAGTCGCTTGAAGGCATGACGACTAAGAAATCCGCAAAACATAACGATCATCAAGTACTAAAAGAGAAGGGTTAACTTACACCAACCATTTGCGCTTGATGTACGATAGAGTTAATTTAACATAATATACATTATACGAACCAAGACAAGGATGGGCGAGAAACTGGCGTTTCCCCAGTGGATTTGTTGTTGTAATCAACCATCACTCCTTTTTGGCGCCATCAACCTTAGAGGAAAAAATACAGATACATTGATTAAGGCCACTTTTGAGCAGTATGAAGTATGCGAATAATCTCTATCTCCCCCGATTCATTCTCAACACGATAAATCAGAATGAAATGAGGATGGATAACCAGCTCTCTCGTGCCAGTCACTCGGCCATTACGAGCCTTCAACGGTTGGTCGGTCAGACTGGCGGCCATGCTGCTGATCCGTTCGTCAAGCTCAATGGCCGCGCGAAGATTGTTTTTTGCAATGTATTCCCGAATCTTACGCCGGTCCTGACTGGCTAATTGCGTCCATAGAATTTCCATTACTTATCAGCCAGTCTCTTCGTTGCTTGTTCGCGCCACGCAACTGCTGATGCTTCTACTGATTCACCAGAGAGAACTTCTCCACGATTCGCCTGGGCAATCCCGGCCTGTACCTGCTCCCGGAACCATGCATCATGCTGGCGCTGAACAGTCTCGCGCATGAAGTCGCGGATGAGCTGTGAGCCATTGCGATCCATTGCCTTTGCTGCTTCCAGAAAATCGGCCTTCAGTTCGGCATCGATTCGTAAATTCAGGGTTACTTGTGTCATGTATCACCTCGTCGTTACGCTGTATGTACATGGTAGCACAACGCAGATAAATGGTAGAATCACGAATATAAAAGCCATATAGATGAGGATGCTGCGACAAAAAAGGCCATCCGCAGCGCTAAACGCTGATACAGACGGCCTCTGGAAACGGTAAACAGCATGACTAACCGGATAGCGGCTAACTTAGCCTCTCAGTTTCTTATGGTATTCATTCCTCAGCAAGGCAATATCGGAAATCGAGGCCTTGGCTTCTTTCAGTTTACCTTCATCGGCTAATGTCAATGCATCGTCGATTTTTTGCAGGACTTTATCCAGACCCTCAACATAGGCTTTTCTATCAGGGTCATCTGCGGATTGGTTGGCAAAATCAGGGGGTATCTGTGTTTTAGCGCTGGTTACGTTTTCACGGAACGTAGTCAACGCGGCTTTCAGCGTTGCAGCATCATCTGCTTTACTGGCGCTGATATAACTCTGCTGCATGGCTCTCATATCCGCTGCCGCAGTTGCATTTGCTAAAACCGGCATCATTAAACTACCGGCCAATAGCACAGAAAAGCAGGCCTTGGTTATTCTATTCATCGGTGAACTCCCAGTTTATTTTTCAAAGCACGACATACACTTAGAACATTTGATTCATTCTTCCGATCGCCACGCGACGATCGGCCCAACGTTGCTATTGTTAGAGATAACCCTGAATACTCGCTTCCATTTAACCACTATCGCGTTGCGATGACGCCAGTTTGATTCTATTGTGCTTTCATAGCCGATGTTAAATATTTTTTAACTATCTTAGCGCTTAAATTTTCATTAACAGCGCAAATATTGCAACATATTATTAACATTGATATTGCCACAGCGCTTCTGCAAACACGTATTTCATGACCCAACTGCCCTTTTCCTCTACAATGAAATATCTTCCCCTGTCAGGAAAACCGCGATGCCCCGATTAACTCAGAAAGATATGACCGAAAGTGAGCAACGACAGTTAAAAACTTTACTCGATCAGGAAAGAAAGAAGCTCGGTCGCCCGCTGACTAATTCCGAAAATAACCATATCAAAGACGATTACATTGATACCTTAACGAAGGAACGCGAGGCGGCGGCCAAGAAAGTCCGGGCAGAAAAGAAAAAGAACAAGTTTAAACCGGATGTTACAGCAACGTATGAATGGTCTGCCAATACCAATCTTCGGGGGCGACGTTAAACAAAATAACTAACCTCTGCGTATGAGCTGGTCGCATAGAAAATAAGATGGCAGGCTGCGATCCTGCCATTTAGCAAAGCGTTAAATGCTTTTTAATACATCAAGGGCATCAGTGGTCATGGATGGCGCAAATTCTATGATTTCGTAATCAGCAACCGCATTGAACGGGTCCTCAGCCAGAACTGATTCAAGCGATTGGCGATCCATGGTTTTTGCGAAAATCACCCCGCCCGTTCGCGGTATTTTTCTACCGGACGCAACGAATATACCTTGTGCATAATGCCTTTTCAGCCACTCGATATGGCCTTCCAGATGGGCTTCAACCTCTTCAATCGGTTTATTGTATGTCAGACTAACGATAAACATTATTCATCCTTTTCTTGGCGACAACTGATTTATTCACATGGGATTATTTAAGGCTATCTTCATCCATCAAGCTAAGCAACCGCGGTTTTTTCTCCTGTCTCCCCGGTTTGCGCACCGTCTATGGCTTAAATATTTGTTAGTTTTGTCACTTCTTTAAGCGTTTGATTCGCCATCATTAGCACTACAGTATACCCTGTCGCAGATTACACTCTATTTTCTGCCTTAGGCATCTATTACAAAAGGTCTCTTTTGCGTGGCAAAATTATTTTTACGTAGTGGAAGTTTGGATGACTTTCTGGCACTGGGCGAAAATGGGCAGCCGGTTTATGCATCAGCACTTCAGTTACGGGAAACATTACGTCTTCGGAAACAACAACAGATTGCAGACTGTCTGGCTATTCCCCAACCCAATGAAAATGGCGACCGAATTGACTGGTATTCGCCGATCGAAGGTAAAGTTACCTCATGGATTGCCGCCAGTGAAAAGGAACGCGACGTTGCGCTAAAACGGTTGGAAACCTATCAGGCCGCCGTTGCTGACATTAGCCAGCGTGCGCAAAGTGCGGAGAACGCCGGACAGAAGCTGTTTGGCGTCTTGCTGGCGAAAGCCATCCAGTTTCCGGGACCGAATCATGTCTATCTGGTTGATGGTAACCCCGTATTAACCTTCTGGGGGTTTGTCAATCTGGATAAGAAGTCGCGAACCGACGCGCTTGACTGCCTGCGCCCGACAGAGAAAGAAAGTGAGCCGGTATTCACGGTTCCTGCGTCCATCTCCGCCTATGCCGAACTGCCCGAAGCACCGGTTGCGCCCTCCACACCACCTGAACCAAAACCTGTTATGACGACGCCGGAGCCAGTTCCAGAACCCGCCGTGGCAGCCCGCCGTCCCTGGTTACGTATGTGGTGGTTATTCCCGGCGGCAGCGTTAATGGCCGTATTGTCCTTCTTCATTCGCGGCGGATTTTCTGAACAGAACGCGACGCCAGAACCCGCGCCATTAGCGTTAACCGTTAAGCCAGAAAAACGCGCCTTGCCTTCTTCTGCCCGCACCCCAGAATCGGAGCCACCGGTGGTGAGTAACGCCACGACGCCGGCATCCGTACCACCAGAAACCACGCCAGCCGAGACGGTAGTCGCCACAACCGCGCCGACTGAAGAGCCTGTTGCGGAAACACCGGCGGTTAAACCACCGGTGACCACCGAGCCGAAAGAAATCGCAGCAGTTCCCGCAGAGCCTGCTCCTGCTCCGGTTCCAGAAGCGCCGATAGTCCCGGCAGGAAAAGACGATCTGGTCATGCCTGCGGATGCCGTGCGTATGGGTTCCATCAACTTCCTCAATGGAAACTGGCGTGTCGCTGTCAATGTGAAAACGCCGCCGATCACGGGCCGACCACCAAGCCTGAGCTATCAAATCAGGAACGGCAAAGGCACCGCGCGGATTACGCATGGTGACGGTGTCACTTGTCGTGCGGATATTGAAGCGGGGTTAATGAGTTCCGGTAATCTGATTATTAACAGCCGTACCAGAGCGCGGTGCAGTGATAATTCCAGATTCCAGATGCCAGAAATCGTATGTAAACAAGGCGCGGCTGCGACTGGCGCTGCGGAGTGTATCGGTCGCTACGACGCTGACTCGGTTTTCCCTATGACGATAAAGCGTGAGAGTAAATCCTAATGCTGGCAACGATTACTGATTATAAACAAAGAATTACGCTTATCCAGGACAGTGGGATCCAATTTCTGGATTTCGCGTTAAAACCGGAAGCAAGCCTTGATTTTCCGAATAAATATGTCCGTAAAAGCGCCAACGGACCGCTACTGCGCCTGATTTACGATGAGCAAACGGACAAATATTTGCTGCCGTCGCCCGCAGGCGCGCCGCCGGAAGTGGTCAAGCCAGAGCTGAGTATTCCGCTTGAACAATCGCTGAAACTGCTGGAAAAGATCTGGTTGCCGCTGCCCTTTTTGCGTTTCAATCCGCCGCGTACATTTATGGGCGGACCGGATAACTGGGCGCGAATGCAAGTCCTCGCGCTGGACACACCGGATCAGGATGGTAATACCTACCGTATCTGTCTGGCATTTGATACCAAAGTGTATCCAGAAGGACATCCTTACGAAGCGCTGGCGCCGAATGAGAATGACATCAAAACCGGTGGCAGTTTTGCATTGGCCTATCACAGTGATGAACTGGGCGAATTCCTCGATCAAACCTGGGTTGATGGCTGGCTGAGAGAAGTTTTCACTCAGCGGGCGGCCCGGCAGGAAAACCGGGATGCGCGGGATATCAAAGCCGCGCTCAGAGGATTTGAATATCAGGCGCACTACATGAACCTGCTGGACATGTTGGGCAACCAGCTGTCTATACCCGAAATTCGAATTAATACCAACACGTTGCAGGAACCGGCCGTCAATGTTGACCTGATCCTTGACGTGGGTAACTCTCACACCTGCGGTATTCTGGTTGAAGATCACGCCGATGAAAGTAACGGTCTGAAACAGACCTACGAGTTACAATTGCGCGACTTGAGTAAACCGCATTATCTGTATAACGAACTGTTTGAAAGCCGCGTTGAATTTGCCCAGGCGAAATTCGGTAAGCAAAACTTCTCTGTGGAAAGCGGCCGTGATGATGCTTTTATCTGGCCTTCGATTACCCGCGTTGGCCGCGAAGCCAGCCGCATGGCGCTATTGCGTCAGGGTACGGAAGGTTCAACCGGTATTTCCAGTCCGCGTCGTTATTTGTGGGATGAAGAAAGCTATGCGCCCGGCTGGCGTTTCAGTCAACCGGATGCGCATTCGCAAAATGAGCCGCTGGCGACCGCCATGCCGATGACCATCCTGCTCAATGATGAAGGTCAACCGCTGTACGACCAGCCGTTGGACGAACGTTTGCCGGTATTCTCTCCGCACTACAGCCGCAGTTCCATCATGACGTTTATGCTGTCCGAGTTGTTGGTTCAGGCAATGATGCAAATGAACAGTGCGGCACAACGGCTGAAAATGATCCACTCGTCCGCGCCGCGTCAATTGCGCAATATTATTCTGACGTTGCCTTCGGCCATGCCTAAACCAGAACGTGAAATTTTCCGCCGCCGGATGCATGAAGCGATCGCACTGGTGTGGAAATCCATGGGTTGGCACCCGTTGGATGATGATTTCACGACACCGTCGGACAAGCAGAAAAGCCGCGTACCGGTACCGGAGGTTCAAATCGAATGGGACGAAGCGACCTGCGGACAAATGGTCTACCTGTATAACGAAGCCCAGGTAAATTTTGGCGGTCGCGCGGAAGACTTTTTTGCCAGCATGTCGCGTCCGGATAAAGAACTGGCCGAAGGTGAACCTGCCGGTAAAACGTTGCGTATCGCATCGATTGATATCGGCGGCGGCACGACCGATCTGGCGATAACCCAATATTTGCTGGATGACGGCGTCGGGAATAACGTTAAAATCATTCCGCGCCTGCTGTTCCGTGAAGGCTTTAAGGTCGCGGGCGACGACATCCTGCTTGATGTGATTCAACTTTACGTTTTACCGGCTCTTCAGGCTGCGCTGAAAAATGCCGGTATGGTCAGTCCGGATATGCTGATGGCGAAACTGTTCGGCAGCGAAGGCCGAATGGACGGGCAGCTCACATTGCGTCAACAGGTGACGTTGCAGATCTTCATTCCGATTGGTCGCTCGATTCTGGAAGCCTATGAAAGCTTCGATCCGCTGGATACCAGTGCCGAAATCGAATCTACTTTTGGTGAATTACTGACACAACATCCGACATCGAAAGTGCTGGAGTACGTCAACACGGAAGTACAACGCGAATTGCCGGTAGATGACAATCCGTTTGATATTCTACAAGTGCCGCTCATTCTTAAATTGAGCAAGCTGCACGGCGAATTTTTGTCCAACCGCATGAATATTACGCAAAATCTGCGTTTAATGTCCGAGGTGGTGTCGCTCTACTCTTGCGATATTTTATTACTGACTGGCCGCCCTTCCCGTTTCCCCGGTATCCAGGCGCTGTTCCGGCATTTGCAGCCGCTACCGATTAACCGCATGTTATCGCTGGATGGCTATCATACGAATGACTGGTATCCGTTCAATAAACGCGGACGCATTGATAATCCGAAGTCGACGGCGGCGGTGGGCGCCATGCTGTGCCTGCTGGCGCTCGATTTGCGTTTGCCGGGCTTCTATTTCAAAGTCGGGGATTTCCAGCCCTATTCCACGATCCGCTATCTCGGCATGATGGACGCGAATAACGCCCTGACCACGGATAACGTGTATTACGGTGACATCGATCTGGATGACGCTGATTTCGAATTAGATCCGGACGCCAGTTTCCAGGTGCGCGGTTCCCTTTGCCTGGGCTTTCGCCAACTCGATAACGAACGTTGGCCGGCGTCTGCGCTGTATATTTTGTCGATCGTCGATCAGGATCTGGCGAGGAAAGTCGTTGGCGACAGTATCTTGCACGTCAGACTCGCCGTGACGAAAGGCGATGGGCAGGATAGTCCGGGACGTTTTGAAATCGCAAATGCCGTTCTGGAAGATGGCACCCCTGTTCCTGCGCAGCATTTACGACTTAAGTTAAACACCTTAACCGCTAACGGAACCGGCGCGACGCATTACTGGATCGATAGTGGGAGTGTATTTAGAAAATGAGACCTTTAACGCCCAAACAACTCTCCAGCCGACTCAACAGCCAGCTACAAGCCGTCACCGAGGGCGTTGATCAGGCCATCGACTGGATTGAGAACACACGGCAGAATGCGCCGCGTCTGGATATGGAAGCAGACCGTCTGATCGTCAAGCTGCGCCGCCATCGCAACAAAACGAAACATCTGGCGAATGTGTCACTCAAAGAGATCGCCATCGGTTTCTTTGGTCTGTCGCAGGCCGGGAAATCTTATCTGATTGCTTCTCTGGCATCTGGCGAGAACGGCAAACTGGAAACGTCATTCGAAGGGCAACAGTTAGACTTTCTGACGCATATCAACCCGACCAATCAGGCCACTGCCCTGGTTACGCGCTTTAGCCGTCAGGCCGGAGTAAAAAATAAGTCCTTCCCGGTACAACTATTACTGCTCAGCGAAGTGGATATCGGCAAGATTATGGCGAATGCCTTCCTGTACGATCTCAATCAGGAAACCTCGTTTGAAGAATTAGATGAGCATTATATTAGCGAACATTTGAAAACGCTGTCGCGACACCGCCAGACGGAACCGGTAGACGGTATGACACGCGATGAAGTGGTCGAACTGTGGGATTATCTGGCCCGCCACGACGCCAAACGGCAAAAGCAGCTGGCAACACACTACTGGCCTGTCGCCGTAGAGCTGGCGCCTTATCTCAGCGTTGACGATCGCGCCCATCTATTTTCAGTGCTGTGGGGTGACCTCAAAACGTTAACCGCAGCCTATCGTCATTTCGGCCATACCCTGCAACACCTGTCCGGAACAAGCAAGGTACTGGCTCCCCTCAGGATACTGGTCGATGAAAATCAGCAGCCCGCCAACGGCATTATCCACGGCGCCACGCTGACACGACTTAATACCGCTTCAGATCCCGGTGTGTTGGTGCGTCCGGTGTTAAACGGTCGTGCAGGAAAAACCGTCGAACTATCTCTGGCGGAATTGACCATGTTGGCCGTTGAGCTATTGATTCCGTTGCATTCGTCTCCCCGCGAAGCGCTGTTTGAGCAGGTCGATATTCTGGATTTTCCGGGATTTGGTGATACCAGCGAGGCGACAGAAAACCCTCAGGCGACGGAAGCCAGCAGTGATAACTACCCGTTGGCGCTAACGCTGCTGCGCGCCAAACGCGCATACCTTCTGGAACGCTACACCGATAATCAGGAAATGAATGTCCTGATGGTCTGTACCGCGGCAGGTAAACGTGAGGATATCAAAACCGTTGGCAAGGCGTTGGATTACTGGGTACGCCAGACGCAGGGCGAAAATACCCAAATCCGCAGCCGACGCAAGCCAGGCCTGATTTGGGCGGTGACCAAATTTGATCGGCGCATTACCCACGGACAGAACCATGACGCCGCGGTACAGCGTTATGTCGGTAACCCCGGCGATGCCTGGGGAACCATGTTGGCCATGGATAAACGCGGCGTTACCCGGATGGCAACCTGGTTGGGAACTGAAGTCCACCGGGAAGTGAAACTTGGCCGCATCAGCGAACAGCTCAGCGAAATTCAGCGTGAACTGAGTGACAACCTGCTGGGGTGCTGGTATCAGCCCGCCGGGGCTGACGATCCGGCGGAGAAACAGCGTATCGCGGAGACGCTGCTTAAATCACTGCAAACTCGAACCGGCGTACATGGCGAGCTGCTGGAACGTTTGTTGCCTTCCCGTGATGAACTGCGTCGTCTCTACCTGAAACAGCAAGATCCGTCGGGATATGTCGCTTACCACTCAGAAATCGAAGAGTCAGTCACGCCGCCCACTGGCGCCGATCCTTTTGGGATCGGGATCGAGATAGATCTGTTTGCCGACGATCCGATCGAGTCTGACCCGCTGGCATCCTCGCCGGTACAGACGCTCGACCACGGCTATGAAGCGGAATACGCCCATCATGTATATCGCTACTGGGTTAATCACCTGCGCAGCCAGCCTGAAAACTCGCCGCTGATTGAACTGTTGGGCGTGACAAAAGCAACGATTGAAATTCTGGTGGAGGAACTCATCACCGCCAGCATTCGCCTGAATATTGAGGACGCGCTGGTTAGTATGCTGGTCGATACGGAACAATTAGGCGTTCACCGCGAAAGCAAAGCAGATCGTCAGGTTTCCCGTGTCCTGACCGTGTTGGGTGACTTTGTGGCATGGCTGGGCTTTCAGCAAATGGAAGAAGCATTGCGCCCTGCCAGCCGAATCAATCGTGGACACCGGATCTTTGCCAAGCCGGAAAAACAGGCGGTAAATTTCGGTGCGTCACAGCGCCTGACCAGGTTGGCGCTGACGCCAACCAACAACACCGCTTTTTATATCTATGACTGGCTGGTTGGTTTGAATGAAATGATTATCCAGAATGCAGGATATTCTGCCGGACGGGAGGTCAGTACCGATCAGCGCGAGCAATTAGGGGATATTCTGACGCTGATTAAACCGGCAGAGAAATAATCAGTGAAGCGCGCAAAAACCGCTGTGCTTTTGTGCGCTCACCTTCCCGGCAGTATTGCCTGAATGAATCCCGCTGGAAGAACACTCTTACCCTTTTCTTTTCCCCGGCATCATTCTGATTAAGGTATTGTCGCGCACAATATAGTGATGATAGAGCGCCGCCACCGCATGAAGTCCAATGATAAAATATCCGACGCTGGCGATGGTTTCATGGATATCGATGAGATCGCTCTCCATCATCAGATCCGGCTCCTCGCTGAATGGCATCGGAAAGAAGAAAAACGACCATTCGATGCCGCCATAATAAAGCGACAGCACCCCCATCAGCGGTAGGCCAATAAACATGAGATAGAGTACGCCATGAACGGACTTGGAGAGAATCCGTTGCCAACGCGGTAATGGCGGCACAATCTCCGGTTCCTGGTGGGTAATTTTGATAACGATACGAGCCACACTCAGAATCAATACGCTCAGACCACAGGTATAATGCAGTACTCTCATCCATTCACGGGCGTTTGAGCCACGCGGTACGAAGCCTCGAAGCTCCATGGCACAATACGTCACAACAATCAAAACAAAAATAATCCAGTGGAAAAAGATTTGGCTTGGGGCGTATTTCTTCATGAGTCATCCTCTGAAAGCTTGAAACATTCATACACGATATAAATCAGATTAGGAAAAGATTAAAACCTTTAAAAGCTTTTCATGAAAATAACTCACGATACGCATGACGTTAGGCGCCAGTCCGCCAGCGTTGCCTCATATTGATATCGGTCGCCTTCCACCCGTCGTGGGTACTACGGATACGGAAGATCCCTGCCTGAGCCGTTATTTTCTCAGACAGGGTTTCTATTGTTTATTTTGGTAATTTCACGGCCAGGTCTTTTATTTTTACTGGCAATTCAGTGCGTAAAGAACGATTAGCGGCGATGCCTGTTAAAATAGACATGGCGCCATCCCGATAATCGGCTGCCCGATTTAATGGGTCCGGCTCGGGGGTGCCAAACAAATCATTCAACATGACCCGATCGCCGCCGCCATGACCGCCCTTCTTATATTCAACGGGTACGATATAAGGCTCATCGAACATGGGATATACTTTTATCTCACATGTATTCAGAGCACCTTCGTCCTCTTTTTGCCCTCCTCCGTTCACATAAGATTTCTCAACCAACTTCATTTCCAATCGACCTTTACTACCGTTAAAGACCACATTCAACCCCTCCCAGGGTAAATAGGCATTTAATGAATAGGTCATGATGGTTTTATTTTTATAACGCACCATCACACCCATCACATCCTCAATATTAATCCCGTCGTCAAAAACGCTTTTATCCCGAAGATAACCATCTTCATGTTCTGCATTCAAATAAAGCGCCGTCAACTGTTCGCTTTTATTCATATGTAGCGCGAAAGGATCATTCTCCGCAGCCGGGCTATTATGTGAACGGGTATAAAATTGGGTTACACCGCGATTTTCCGCATTGGCTTTACCGTAGAAACGCAGATCGCCCTGGGCATATACCGTTTCTGGTTCGCTACCCAACCAGAAGTTGACCAGATCGAAATGGTGGGTCGATTTATGCACCAGCAAACCGCCGCTGTTGCGTTTGTCACGATGCCAACGACGGAAATAATCTGCGCCGTGTTCGGTATTGAGCAACCATTCAAAATGTACCGAGAACACCTCACCAATGATACCGGCTGCGATTAATTCACGGATTTTGCTGTGATGCGGAGCATAGCGATAGTTGAACGTCACCCGCAGCTTGCGGCCAGTGCGGTTGATGGCATCGATAATTGCCTGACATTTCTCTTCATCAATGGTCATGGGTTTTTCGCTGATCACATCACAACCAAGTTCCATTGCCCGGATAATATAGTGGTGATGAGTACGATCCACGGATGTGACAATCACGATATCGGGTTTGGTTTCCGCGATCATTTGCTCGAATTGATCGGCCCGATAAGTAGCCACTGATTCATGCCCGAATTTTTTGATTATTTGATTCGCATAATCCATTCGCGTCTGATTAGTATCACAGAATGCGACAAAGCCCCCTTCCTGCTGATAATCTCTGGCTATAGACTCTAAATAAAGGCCGGAACGCCCTCCCGTGCCGACCACGGCATATTTTTTCTTCATTATAATCATTTCCTCTTTCTTAATGACGCGCTTTGAATAAGCTATTTCGATTGATTGACAGGCTTTCGCCAATGTTTTATATCCTTTACCCACCTTTGACTGGTTGCAGTGAATAACACATGAGTTTTCATCCCCCGCTCCGGCTGCTGGAGGTAAATACGCCGTTAATTTGGCATTGGCCTCATTTTCTTGAGATCATGGCTGTCATTGATAAATATCATTTCAATGGTCTGATCATTCATCAGCAAAATATGCTGGCGCTGCTCGCCCGCCCATCCATATTCAGCAAAGGTCCGGGAATAGAAAACCTGAATCATGAACGTGAAAGTACGCTGAGTTATCTGCAACGAATTAGCGATTATTGCCGGTCGAAAAACATTCAGCTGTGGATTCAGGGGGAAGCTTTTCCGAATGACGCAAAAATAAAGCAAAAATTCCCCGAGTTCTTTCTGCACGAAAGCAGCGGCGGCGGCAGCCAATTTCTGAACCGCTTTTACAGTGAAATACTGGATGAGGTCGTTGCTGCCCTGCCCGATATCAGCGGCATGATCCTGAGCCTGCAAATTCCGGAGTTTCATACCGAACAGTGGAAGGATGCGATGAAAACGCTGCACCGCTGTTTGCGCCGACGTGGTAAAAAACTGGTTTTGCGTGATTACACGGACGACAGCTGGCCGCGACGTCAGTTGCAAACTACGCTGAATAGCCTGCCAAACGATGTTCGCGCCTCTCTCAAAGCGACGGCTCTGGGCTATCGTCCCGGTTTTGCCAACAACCCGGACCTGGCTGACTTTAAAGGCTACAAAAAATGGGTCGAATTCGACCTCTGGGGCATCGATTACGGTTGGACGCTGTTGCCCTGCATGTTGGTGGACGAAATTCAGGGACGTCTCAGTTGGGCGCACGCGGTCGCCGGGGATGAACTGGAAGCCGTCAGCGCCAGAATCAGTTGGGAATGGCTCAGCAACAGCTCGCTGCTGGAATCGATCAACGAAGTGAATCTGTTTGGCCTGTCGCAAATCGCCTGTCAATCCGGCGAAAGTCTGCACGCTAGCGCGATCTTCCACCGTTGGCTGATGACGAACGGCGTGGATACCCGCAACAAGGTACGTTTCGAAACAGTACAGACCCTGTTTTTCAGCAGCTATGACTGGATGTGTAAAACACCTTATTTTCTGGGACGCCTGTTGCATCATCATAGCCAGATACCTCTTAGTTTTGAACATGCCATGCAGCTATTGCATGCTGAAACGCGAAGCGCCAACTGGGCGCAATCCTTTCAACCACTTTTTCCCGTCGATGACCCCGCGTTTGGCGAATCTCAGCGGCAATTAATTACGCTGGAATGTCAGCAGATGCTGTTTTTCGCACAGCATTTACGCCAGTCCGCCCGGGAGATTCAACAGACCCGGTTATTGCCAGAAGCCCTCTGCGCACGCTTGTCGGCCAGTTGGGAATATGCCTGGCGTTACACCGGATTATTCAATCAAACCAAACAGCTGATTGCCGATCGCCTGTATATTGAGAACTACGGTTCGACGGCTTCCCGTCGCAATAGTCAGCTACAGCAAATCGGTGAAGCCCTGCGTTTTGCCAGTGAACTGCAAAACTGGTTGATACAACACCGGCATGCTCATCCGCATTTCCTAACGATGCTGATGACGCCAGAGCGTCTGAACAAACTCGCCGAAAGCTGTCGTGTGGCAGACTGAAACCGTGGGGCTGGTTAACAGCATAGAAGTGAGCAACGCTGATTGAAATGGCGTTTTTAAAAGAGAGGCGGGGCAAATCGGGACAACCGGTTAATTTGTGATATAAATTGCAAATATCATAATTTTAATGTGATTAATCTCTCATATTTTCAGATTAAAAACGTGATTCTTTTCTCTTTTTCACCATTATCCTGTGATGTATATCGCGTTTTATTTTTTAATGCCGGCATCAACACTCAGATAAGGAATAAATATGCAGGTTTTCTTTCTGGACAAAATGTTAACCCCCATTGGCGAATTAATGATTGTTGCAGATGAAAATAATCACCTTAGGGCCGTGGAATGGAGTGAGTATGAAGAAAAATTATATTGTTCGCTAAATCGCCGTTATCGACATACCCCTTTCTCATTGCAACCTCACCATAATCCCGGAGGGCTAACCGAGAGTCTGCAACGCTATTTCGCAGGGGATTTAAAGGTTATCGAAACGCTGCCGGTTGCATCAGTTGGCACCGAATTTCAACAGCAGGTCTGGCACCAGTTGCGCCAGATTCCGGCAGGACAAATAATGACTTACGGAACACTGGCCGCGCGTTTGGGTCGTCCTACTGCGTCGCGCGCCGTTGGCATGGCGAATGGATCAAACCCGGTCAGTATCGTGGTGCCCTGTCACCGGGTTATTGGCGCCAACGGCACCTTGACTGGATATGCAGGCGGTGTGCACCGAAAACAGTGGCTATTAACCCATGAGGGGTATTTTCCGCAGCAAGATATATTGCCGCTATAAAGCGTATTTTCCCGACAACATTTTGATCGTTAACGTATATTCTGCTAAGTATTAGCGAGAATTTATAGTTAGTTCACTATATATCGGTCTTTTCAGCGGATTAGTAGTCTTATCACCGACGATAAAAGCTGTTAAAATTGACCAATATCAATTATCGCCTGAGCAAAGTCTATGATCCCGGAAAAGCGAATTATTCGACGCATTCAGTCTGGCGGTTGTGCTATCCACTGCCAGGATTGCAGCATCAGTCAGCTATGTATTCCTTTTACCTTAAATGAACACGAGCTCGATCAGCTTGATAATATTATTGAAAGAAAAAAACCCATCCAGAAGGGACAGGCATTGTTCAAAGCCGGCGATGAGTTGAAATCGTTGTACGCTATCCGCTCAGGTACCATTAAAAGTTATACCATCACCGAACAGGGTGATGAACAGATCACGGGATTCCATCTGGCAGGTGACCTGGTCGGTTTCGATGCGATCGGGAATGCACAACATCCAAGTTTCGCCCAGGCGCTGGAAACATCCATGGTGTGTGAAATCCCTTTTGAAACACTGGATGACCTCTCCGGCAAGATGCCCAATCTGCGTCAGCAAATGATGCGCCTGATGAGCGGTGAAATTCGTGGCGATCAGGATATGATTCTGTTGCTGTCGAAGAAAAACGCGGAAGAGCGTCTGGCGGCGTTTGTTTATAATCTGTCGCGCCGTTTTGCCCAACGCGGTTTTTCTCCTCGAGAGTTCCGTTTAACCATGACCCGTGGCGATATCGGTAATTATCTGGGGTTAACGGTTGAAACAATTAGTCGTCTGCTGGGGCGTTTTCAGAAGAGCGGCATTCTGGCGGTAAAAGGCAAATACATCACCATCGAGAATATCGATGCGCTTTCCGAACTGGCTGGTACTCCCCGTAACAAAGCCTAACTGATTGCCGGATCAGTGATTTTCTTATTTTATTGATCCGGTCCACATCATCTGTTGTCCAAAGCGATTCCATTGGGGTACTCTTAATTTACAGACTGTGGATCAACAGCTGTTTGGAGGACCTATGGCAAAGTATCAGAACTTACTTGTCGCTATTGACCCGAATCAGGATGACCAACCAGCGCTGCGTCGGGCGGTTTACCTGGTTCAGCGGCTCGGCGGCCGAATCAAGGCGTTTTTGCCTATCTATGATTTTTCTTATGAAATGACCACCCTGCTTTCTCCGGACGAACGGACAGAAATGCGGCAAGGCGTCATCCAGCAGCGTACCGAATGGATTACGGAACAGTGTAAATATTATCTTGATGCGGGCGTTCCGATAGAGATCAAAGTGGTCTGGCACAACAAGCCATTTGAAGCCATTATTCGGGAAGTGATTGCCGGACAGCATGACCTGCTGCTAAAAATGGCGCATCAGCATGACCGGCTGGAGGCCGTTATTTTTACCCCCACCGACTGGCAGTTATTGCGTAAATGCCCTTGTCCGGTCTGGATGGTGAAAGATCAGCCCTGGCCGGAAGAAGGACGGGCGTTGGTTGCCGTTAATTTGGCCAGTGAAGATCCGTATCACGATCCGCTCAATATTAAGCTGGTCTCCGAAACGCTGGAACTGGCAAAACAGGTGAACCAAACCGAGGTCCATCTGGTCGGCGCCTATCCGGTTACGCCCATCAACATTGCAATTGAACTGCCAGATTTTGATCCCGGTGTGTACAACGATGCTATTCGTGGTCAGCACCTGATTGCCATGAAATCATTGCGCCAGAAATTTAATCTGGATGAACGGGTGACTCATGTGGAAAAAGGTTTACCGGAAGAAGTTATTCCCGATTTAGCGGAGCATTTACAGGCCGGTGTCGTGGTACTGGGTTCGCTCGGCAGAACCGGTCTTTCCGCCGCGTTTATTGGTAATACCGTGGAACACGTCATCGATCACCTGAAATGTGACCTGCTGGCGATCAAACCCGATGACTTTGTTTCGCCGATTACGCTTGAAGACCAGGAAAACGAGGACGCGTAGAAAGAACACAGTCGGCATTTTAGATTTATAAATTGTAAAAAAGGGGCGATATTATCGCCCCTTCGCTTTTTCTCATATTACGTTGCTTACAGCGCTTTCAGGATCGCCTCTACGCTTGCTTTGGCATCACCAAACAACATCTGCGTATTTTCTTTAAAGAACAGCGGATTCTGAACGCCGGCATAGCCGGTATTCATTGAACGTTTGAATACGATAACGTTCTGCGCTTTCCACACTTCCAGCACCGGCATCCCGGCGATGGGGCTATGCGGATCTTCCTGTGCCGCCGGGTTAACCGTATCGTTGGCGCCAATGACCAGTACAGTATCGGTATCGGTGAAATCATCATTGATTTCATCCATTTCCAGTACGATATCGTAAGGGACCTTGGCTTCAGCCAGCAGGACGTTCATGTGCCCAGGCAAACGACCGGCAACCGGATGAATGCCAAAACGGACATTAATACCGCGAGCACGCAGTTTGGCCGTAATATCGTGAACCGGATATTGAGCCTGTGCTACCGCCATACCGTATCCCGGAGTGATAATCACAGAGGTTGAATTTTTGAGCAACTCTGCAACATCTTCCGCAGACGCTTCACGATATTCCCCCATTTCCTCGCTTGCGCCCGTGGAGGAGCCATCGGTACCGAAGCCCCCGGCGATCACGCTGATAAAGGAACGGTTCATTGCTTTACACATAATGTAAGACAGGATAGCACCGGAAGAACCAACCAGCGCGCCGGTAACGATCAGCAGGTCGTTGCTCAACATGAAACCGGCAGCGGCAGCGGCCCAACCGGAGTAAGAGTTCAGCATGGAAACCACGACAGGCATGTCTGCCCCGCCGATAGAGGCGACCAGATGCCAGCCGAACGCCAGCGCAATGATCGTCATCAGCAGTAAAGCGATAACCTGCAAAGCTACGCTGCCCGTATTAATGAAGACCAGCAACAGCAGGAAAGAAACAACCAGCGCCGCCAGGTTCATTTTATGGCGATGCGGCAGCATCAGGGGTTTGGATGAAATAATGCCGCGCAGTTTGCCAAACGCGACAACAGAACCGGTAAAGGTCACTGCACCGATGAAGATTCCCAGGAAGACTTCCGTCAAATGGATATTCACCATCACCGGATCGGTGATTTCGCCGTGATCGAGAAAACTGTTAAACCCAACCAGCACCGCGGCCAGACCCACAAAACTGTGGAGAATGGCAACCAGTTCCGGCATTTCCGTCATTTCAACTTTACGTGCCAGATAAACGCCGATCGAGCCGCCGATTACCATCGCGACGATAATCCAGGCCACATTTCCAGCATCAGGCCCCAGGATGGTGGCAAGCAGTGCAATCGCCATCCCGGTGACGCCAAAGATATTTCCCTGACGGGACGTTTCATGCTTGGACAAACCGGCCAAACTGAAAATAAATAAAATCGCGGCAACAATGTATGCAGCTGTAACTAATCCACCAGACATGTGTTACCCCTTAATTTTTGCGGAACATTTTCAGCATGCGCTGAGTGACGGTGAAACCACCGAAAATATTGATGCTGGCAATCAATACGGCAATAAAGGAAAAGAAAGACACCCATCCGCCGTGACCGATTTGCAACAATGCCCCTACAACGATAATGCCGGAAATCGCATTGGTTACCGACATCAGCGGCGTATGCAGCGCATGGCTGACGTTCCACACCACGTAGTAACCCACGACGCAAGCCAGAGCAAACACAGTAAAGTGAGACAAGAATTCTTTTGGCGCCACGTTAGCCAGCCAGCCAAACAGCAGGATCGCCAGCGCAAGGAAAGCATATTTCTTCCAGGGAGACGAGGGCTTGGCTTCTTCTTTCACCACCGCAGCGGCAGGCTTGGCCTGTTGCGGCTGAGCGGAAACCTGGATCGGCGGCGCTGGCCAGGTAACTTCGCCCTCTTTGACGACGGTTACTCCACGAATAACATTGTCTTCGAAATCAACGTCAATTTCGCCGTTCTTCTCTTTACACAGCAGTTTCAGCAGGTTAACCAGGTTGGTACCGTAAAGCTGAGAAGACTGAGTCGGTAAACGGCTTGGCAGGTCGGTATAACCGATAATCTTGACGCCGTTTTCCGTTACCGTTACCCGATCGGCAACGGTCAATTCGCAGTTGCCGCCCGTTTGCGCCGCCAGATCGACAATCACGCTGCCGGACTTCATGCTCAGCACCATCTCTTTGGTAATCAGACGCGGAGCCGGCTTACCGGGAATCAGTGCGGTAGTGACAATGATGTCCACTTCTTTTGCCTGTGCGGCGAACAATTCCATTTCCGCTTTGATAAAGGCTTCAGACATGACTTTGGCATAGCCGTCACCGCTGCCTGCTTCTTCTTCAAAGTCGAGTTCAAGGAACTCGGCGCCCATGCTTTTGACCTGCTCTTTTACTTCCGGGCGAGTATCAAAAGCACGAACAATCGCGCCAAGGCTTCCGGCCGCGCCAATTGCAGCCAGACCGGCCACACCGGCACCAATAATCATCACTTTTGCCGGCGGTACTTTACCGGCAGCGGTAATTTGTCCAGTGAAGAAACGACCAAATTCGTGGGCAGCTTCAACAATAGCGCGATAACCCGCAATGTTGGCCATGGAGCTGAGCGCATCCATAGACTGGGCTCGGGAAATACGAGGAACAGAGTCCATTGCCAGCACAGTCACCTGACGCGCAGCCAGCTTTTCCAGCAGTTCAGGATTTTGAGCCGGCCAGATAAAGCTGATCACGGTGCTTCCCGCTCGGGTCAGCTCAATTTCATCATCCTGCGGTGCATTCACTTTCAGAACGATGTCAGATTGCCAGACTTCAGTACTGTCAACAATTGACGCCCCGGCTTCCTGATATGCCGCATCGTCAAAGCTGGCCAGTTTCCCCGCTCCACTTTCTATCGCGACCTCAAAGCCAAGTTTTAGCAACTGCTCAACCGTTTTCGGCGTTGCTGCAACCCGTGCTTCATTGGTCAACCGTTCTCTTGGTACACCAATACGCATACTGATTCCCTTTTCGCTTATTTTTAACGACGGTTGTTATTTTCACTGTATCTATAATATGAATCAGCCGAGACCCGCTGCACTCTGTATCTCTTCAAGCAAATTCACCTATAACCTACTGAAAATGTGATCGATGATCCATACATAAAACGAATTTCACAGAAAAGCCGAGTTATCACGGGGATAGTCAGCTTTTTTTGGTCAGAAATCATGCTTATCTTCACCTTTTGTAGCATTATTATTGAAGTATTGTTCTGAGTCATTTCACAAAAATGATGTGTTATGGGCTTGTTAATGCAAAGAACAATATAAATATCCCTTATGATGGTAAAATAATCATTAACCGTCATTATTAGTGTTTTTCTCTATTCCGCAGAGAAAAAAATAACCGGGGATGTCGCTTAAAATGCTGAAGCGTACCGGTTTATTCCGTGCGATAATCGGCGACTATTCTGTTACATCTTGATCGCTCAGTAAGTTGTAAACCAAATGCATCAGGCGAAAGGATTTTTTATGAAGCTGAAGACTACTGTTATTGTATCCACGTTACTTTCATTAGCTGCATTTTCAGCGCACGCAGCACGGGAACTCACGCCGGAACAGGCTGAATCGCTAAAACCATTTGAGCGAATTTCCTTTATGGGGCGTTTTAATGCCATAAACGACGCCGTGGCCGCGGCATCAAAGCGTGCAGATAAATTAGGCGCCGAGTCGTTTTATGTTCAGAGCATGACCGACGTCAATTCTCGCGGTAACTGGAATGTAACGGTCGATCTCTATCATAAAGATGCTCCGAAGGTAGACCAGAAAGTCGAGTACCGCACGTTTTATGGTGTGAAAGAGCTGCCAAAAGATGAGGCTTACGCTCTGGAGCCGTTTGATACGGTCACCGTTAGCGGTTTCTTCCGCAGCCAGCCCGATCTGAATGATGCCATCGCAAAAGCGGCAAAAGATAAAAATGCTGACTCCTTCTATATTGTGCGTCAGATTGATGTGAATTCCGACGGCGCTAATCAGAAAGTTACGGCTTACGTTTATAAAGCCGATGCGCCAAAACGTCAGATTCAAAGTACGGATGCGATCCCGGCTGATTCCGATGCCGGCCGGGCGGCACTGGCAGCAGGCGGAGCGGAAGCCGCCAAAGTAGAAATCCCCGGCGTAGCCAACTCCGGTAGCCCGAGCCGCAACATTGGTAATTTCTTCGAGACCCAGTCATCAAAAGGTGGTCGTTACACGGTAACGCTTGCCGACGGTACAAAAATCGAAGAGCTTAACAACGCCACCGCGGCGCAGATGGTCCCGTTTGATTCCATTACCTTCCGCGGCAATTTCGCCACTATACCGGCTGTTTCTGAGGCGGTTGCCAAACGTGCCGCGCAAAAAGGCGCCAAGTACTACCACATTACCAAACAGGCGCAAAATAATGGCAACAACATGACAATCAGCGCCGATCTGTATAAATAATCGTTCTGGTTACCTCCTCTTCCGAGGGGTAAACTAAAATGAAAAAACCCGCATAGCCGCGGGTTTTTTCATTTTGTTCATCAGCGACAACCAGATGCAAATGGCACCTGCATCTCACTGCATTGAAGTCGCTTAGTTACTGGTATCCAACTCAGGGAAGCTTTTCACCAGTTCATCAATGGCTTTGATCTGTTGCAGGAAGGGTTCCAGCTTATCCAATGGCAGTGCGGAAGGTCCATCGCACTTTGCATTGGCCGGATCCGGATGCGCTTCGATAAAGAGTCCAGCCAGACCGACCGCCATACCCGCGCGAGCCAGTTCCGTCACCTGCGCACGGCGACCACCCGATGCCGCACCAAACGGGTCGCGACATTGCAGCGCATGAGTCACGTCAAAGATCACCGGGCAGCCGTTGGAAGCCTGCTTCATCACATTAAAGCCCAACATGTCCACGACCAGATTATCGTAGCCAAAATTACTGCCGCGATCGCACAGAATGATCTGATCGTTACCGCCTTCAATGAATTTATCGACGATGTTCCCAATCTGGCCCGGACTGACAAACTGGGGTTTCTTCACGTTAATAACGGCACCCGTTTTAGCCATGGCTTCAACCAGATCGGTCTGGCGCGCCAGAAACGCCGGCAATTGAATAACGTCCACCACATCGGCCACAGGCTGCGCCTGATAGGATTCGTGAACATCGGTAATGACTTTTACGCCGAAAGTCTGCTTCAATTCCTGAAAGATTTTCATGCCTTCTTCCAGACCTGGCCCACGGTAAGAATGAATTGAGGAACGATTAGCCTTGTCGAATGAGGCTTTAAATACGTATGGGATGCCCAGTTTTTGAGTTACCGTGACGTAATGCTCACAGATACGCATCGCCAGATCGCGTGATTCAAGTACATTCATGCCGCCAAACAGTACAAAAGGCAAATCGTTGGCAACCGGGATATCCCTTACCTTGACCACTTTGTTCTTCATACTTTTACCTTAATGTCGGATAACTCGAAATTGAATAAATTAAAAATGAACTCGTGCAAAACCGTGTCCATGTAAAACAATATCAATGTAAAACAATGTGCTTTTGTTCTATGGAGTGAATCTGAACCTTGATCATTTCACTCACCGGATCTTCAGGACACTGCTCAACAAAATAATTGAGATCGGACAACGCGATATGATCGCAATCCAGTTGTGCGTAAATCAGGCCGCGATCGCGGATTTCATAGGGATCATCCGGATCAAACTGCAATACCGCTTCACTGGCTCGCAGGGCCAACTCCATCTGTTTTTCTTCCATAAGCGCGACTTTCAGCGTATCAAGCATCTTACGCACAATGAGCACATTCTCGGCTTCATCCAGATCTTCATCCATCAACTGAGATGACGGACCAATGTTGCCTTTGAGCCATACATCCAGAATGTGTTCACTCAGCGTATCGCCATTTAACGGGTTGATCAGCCATATCTCTTCATCCAGCCAATCAGCCCGTAGAATCAACTGGGTCGGGAAAATCACGGGCAGCAGCGGCAGGCCGAGTTCATGGGCGATATGCAGAAAAATCACGCCTAAAGAAACCGGCATCCCCTGACGCGACTCAAGCACTTTATCCAGCCACAGCACATCGGAAAGCCGATATACTCCGCTGGCTCCGCCAAATCCCCAGGTGTGAAAAAAAAGCTCAATCAATTTCTCAAGTTGCAGATCCTGTTCAAGATCGTCAGCGATAACAGAACGAGCTTCATCAACCAGCTGTTGCAGATTTTGCCGCACATTCTGGGCGGGGAAGTCACGGCGGATGGCCTGTGAAACTAATACGACACCTTCACTTAACGGTGAACGGTTGAATTCAAAATCAGCAATAGAACTCATAGTTATTCCATCAGCAGCGGTAACTTAGTAAGCGAAATCTGCATAACCAGATAAAAGCATACCAAGGCGAATATAAACGCCAGCCAGCGAACTTTCTGGCTGCGTGGGCGTTTCCCCAAGGCGATCGAGCCAAGGAAGATATAAATAATAACGCCAAACAATTTTTCCGTCAGCCAGCTTTGTTCAGCGGTAAACGGATAAACATGATTAATGAAAACTAAAGCTAACCCACTGAGCAGCAGCAACGTATCATTAATATGCGGGAGTATTTTCACCCAGCGTTGCTGCAACACTGCCGACTGGCGGCATAACCAAAAAAAGCGCAGTACAAACAGAAAAAGACTGGCGCCGACAGTGATCATATGCAAATAGGCAAAACCCAGAAAAAGCACCACGCGAGTTTACTCCTGAATCATCGTGTTGTTATTGTTTTCGTCCATTATCCGAGCGAAAACTGTCCGAGCGAAACGCGGTCATTGCCGCCATAATCCTGACAGGTTTCAACGTGTGCGAACCCCTTCTGTTGCAAAAGTTGACGAACCACCGCGCCTTGCCGCCAGCCATGCTCCAGCACCAGCCAACCGTCCGGTTGCAAATAACCCATCGAGTTTTCAATGATGAAGCGCAGATCGGCCAGCCCGCCTTCTGCGGCAATCAATGCGCTGGCAGGCTCAAAACGCACATCGCCTTGGGAAAGATGACTATCTGCTGCATCAATGTAAGGCGGATTACTGACAATCAACGTAAAACGCATCGATGCCAGCGGCGAAAACCAGTCGCCTTGCAGGAATCGAACATTCTTTATGTTCAGCCGGTCTGCATTATGCTGAGCCAACGCGACGGCTTGCGGTTGAACGTCAATTCCCGTTACCTGGCAATCCGGACGTTCACTGGCGATAGACAATGCAATCGCCCCCGTGCCGGTACCTAAATCCAGTACACTGGCGGCGGTTCCGGATGGCAGCCGCTGCAATGCCTGTTCAACCAGACATTCTGTATCCGGACGAGGAATCAATGTCGCAGGCGATACGGCAAGCGACATTGACCAAAACTCGCGCTCACCGGTCAGATAGGCGACAGGCTCACCGTTCATCCGCCGTGCCAGCAAGGATTCCAGCCGTTGCAACTGCGTTTCCGTCAACATTGTCTCGCCAAACGCCACCAGAAACGTACGCGCCTTGCCCGTGACAAACCCCAGCAGCACCTCTGCATCGCGTTTCGGACTTTCCCCGGCGGCAAGACGCGCCGTCGCCGAGGTTAACCAGGCTTGATAATTCATTATTCCTGCTCGGATAGCGCCGCAAGCTGATCGGCCTGATATTCCTGCACCACAGGCTGAATCAGCATATCCAGTTTCCCTTCCATTGCTTCATCCAGACGGTAAAGCGTCAGGTTAATGCGATGGTCCGTCACCCTTCCCTGTGGGAAATTGTAAGTACGGATACGGTCTGAACGATCGCCGCTGCCAAGCAGATTACGGCGAGTAGAGGCCTCTTCCTGCTGGCGTTTTTGCATTTCTGCCGCCCGGATACGGGCGCCCAGCACGGATAGCGCTTTGGCCTTGTTTTTGTGCTGTGAACGTTCGTCCTGACATTCCACAACAATGCCTGTGGGCAGGTGGGTAATACGAATAGCGGAATCAGTGGTATTAACGTGCTGTCCGCCCGCCCCCGAGGAACGGAAGGTGTCAATACGTAAATCGGCCGGGCTGATTTCCGGCAGTTCGGCTTCCGGAATTTCCGGCATCACCGCCACGGTGCACGCGGAGGTGTGAATACGTCCCTGAGATTCAGTTGCCGGAACGCGTTGAACGCGGTGGCCGCCTGATTCAAACTTAAGCTGGCCGTAAACACCATCACCGGATACTTTTGCGATCACTTCTTTATATCCGCCATGTTCGCCGTCACTGGCGCTCATGATTTCAACTCGCCAGCGGCGAGCCTCGGCGTAACGGCTGTACATGCGGAAAAGATCGCCGGCAAAGATCGCCGCTTCATCCCCGCCGGTTCCGGCCCGCACTTCCAGAAAGCAACCGCGCTCATCATCGGGATCTTTCGGCAACAGCAGCACCTGAAGTTGCTGTTCCAACGCGTCATTGGCGGTTTTGGCCTGCTTTAATTCATCCTGAGCCATTTCACGCATTTCCGCATCATCCAGCATCAATTCTGCGGTCTGTATATCTTCTTGTACCTGCTGCCATTGTTGGAAACAGCGAGTAATATCAGTGAGCTGCGCGTATTCACGCGACAAGGCCCGAAAACGGTCCATATCAGCAATGACGCTGGGCTCACCAAGTAGCGCCTGAACTTCTTCATGGCGTTCTTGTAACGCTTCCAGTTTAGCAACAATAGAAGGCTTCATGCGGGCGGTTAAATCCTGTTAAGAGAGATGAATGCTAGTCCAGCCCAAGGCTGTCGCGTAAAATTTGTAAACGCTGCAGATCGCCATCACGAGCTGCCTGCTGAAGGGATTTGGTAGGTGCATGGATCAAACGATTGGTTAACCGGTGCGTCAGTTCCTGAATCACCGCTTCTACATCGTTACCCTGCTGTATGGCCGCCAGCGCTTTGGCGGTCATTTCCGCGCGCACTTCATCAGCCTGCGCCCGGTAATCACGGATGGTTTCCACTGCGGACTGCGATCGCAGCCAGGCCATAAAGTCGGAGCTTTCCTGCTGAACAATGGATTCAGCCTGAATGGCCGCCGCTTTACGCTGTGCAAGATTATGTTGAATAATGGCATGCAAATCATCAACGCTATAAAGATAGACGTTAGGCAACTTGCCAACTTCCGGTTCAATATCGCGTGGAACCGCGATATCCACCATCAACATTGGCTGATTACGTCTGGCTTTTAGCGTCCTTTCCATCATTCCTTTTCCGATAATTGGCAACGTACTGGCTGTCGAACTGATGACAATATCCGCATGGGCAAGTTGTTCATCGAGCTCGGCCAGCGTGATGACTTCCGCACCGACTTCCATCGCCAGCGCCTGCGCGCGTTCTCGGGTACGGTTGGCGATGACCATGCGTTGAACCTGATGTTCACGCAGATGACGGGCAACCAGTTCTATCGTTTCTCCCGCACCGACCAACAGCACGTTAACCTCGGTCAGAGATTCAAAAATCTGTCTCGCCAGGGTACAGGCGGCAAAAGCCACCGATACCGCGCTGGCTCCAATGTCGGTTTCAGTACGAACCCGTTTGGCCACGGTAAACGATTTCTGGAATAATCGCTCAAGTTCGCCGGAAAGCGACTGCTCGCGCTGCGATTCGGCAAAGGCTTTCTTTACCTGTCCCAGAATCTGAGGTTCGCCCAGCACCAATGAATCCAGCCCGCTGGCGACTCTCATCAGGTGACTGACCGCGGCGTTATCCTGATGCCAGTAGAGGCTCTGGCGAACTTCACCCTGATCCAAATGATGGTATTGACACAGCCACTCAATTAATTGTTCAAGTTGGTTTTCCTGCTCGTCAACGCTCAGATACAGTTCGGTACGGTTACACGTCGACAACAGCACTCCGCCTTGCACCAGCGGCTGCTGTAACAAGCTGTCGAGAGCCTTCCCCAGCGTATCCGGCGAGAAAACAACACGTTCCCGCAAAGAAACAGGAGCAGTTTTGTGATTAATACCAAGCGCAAGCAGGGTCATTGAACAATTCTTGAGTAATACCGGTGTTAGTATGGGTTTCGTCTGAAAGGCATTCTACTTGATGCGGGGAAGCAAGAAAAGCGACGGCGCGTGATGCGGCTCATATGAGGTATATACTCTATGGCAGGAAATAACCTGCGTCGCGGTGAAATAACAAACGTTGACGCTGAGCGACAAGCCCGTTAGCGTGACACACCTGTGGTACATAATACGATTGATAGGATCAAGCGATATGCCAATAAATACCGTCCGTTACCTGCGGTTGCTGCCGTTAGCCAGCCTGTTACTGACCGCCTGTAGCCTCAATCAACCCACCGGACCGGGGAAAAGTCCGACCTCGCCAGAGTGGCAACAGCATCAGCAAAAAGTACAGCAATTGAGCCAATATCAGACCCGGGGTTCCTTTGCCTATCTTTCCGATAGTAAAAAACTATATGCGCGTTTTTTCTGGCAGGAATCGTCTGCGCAACGTTATCGCCTGCTGCTGACCAACCCGCTGGGCAGTACAGAACTGGAACTACGCACTCAACCGGGTAGCGTACAGATTACGGATAATCAGGGAAAACGCTACGAGGGCAAGGATGCCGAATATATGGTGCAGCAGTTGACCGGCATGGCGATCCCCCTCAACAACTTGCGTCAGTGGATCATTGGCCTGCCGGGGGATGCGACCGACTTCACTCTCGACGATCAGTTTCTGCTGAATAAACTGACCTATCGTCAGGGGAATCAAAGCTGGACCGTCAACTATCAGAGTTACAACCGGAAGATCACCCCGCCTCTGCCGGAAAGTCTCGAACTCGTTCAGGGGGAACAGCGCATCAAGTTAAAAATGGATAACTGGACGGTAAATTAAGCCATGCAGCCCAATTGCATTGAAAAGTGGCCTTCGCCCGCCAAGCTCAATCTGTTCCTTTATATTACCGGCCGTCGGACGGATGGTTATCATCTGCTGCAAACGTTGTTTCAGTTTCTGGATTACGGCGACACGCTGACCATTACACGCCGTCAGGACGACAGCATTAATCTGCTCACACCGCTGAAAGATGTTGAGAACGAGCAAAATCTGATCGTTCGCGCCGCCCGACTTTTGCAACAACACTGTTTAGGTCATGGCATTCATCCCGTCCGTTTCGGTGCGGATATCCATATTGATAAATGTCTGCCGATGGGCGGAGGACTGGGCGGCGGTTCTTCCAATGCCGCCACGGCGCTGGTTGCGCTGAATCATTTGTGGGAATGCGGATTGGATACGGATACACTGGCAACGCTGGGCTTACAACTCGGTGCCGATGTTCCGGTGTTCGTTCGGGGCCATGCCGCATTTGCGGAAGGTGTCGGCGAAAAACTGACATCGGCATCCCCGCCGGAGAAGTGGTATCTGGTTGCCCATCCAGGGATCAGCATCGCCACCCCGCTTATTTTTGGCGATCCACAGCTAAAACGGGATTCTCCAGTGCGGTCTTTAGAAACGTTATTAAAACAGACCTTCGTCAATGATTGTGAAGCTATCGTAAGAAAACGTTTTCGTGAGGTTGAACAGCTACTTTCATGGCTGTTAGAATACGCTCCGGCGCGCCTGACCGGAACGGGGGCTTGTGTGTTTGCTGAATTCGACACCGAGTCCGAAGCCCGTCAGGTGCTTGACCAGGCCCCGGAATGGTTGAATGGGTTTGTCGCGCGAGGCGTTAATGTCTCTCCGTTGCAACGTACACTTTCCGGGCAACTTTAGGTTTTGATAATAGCGTTTTGCTGTTAAGCGTGTTTTATCAAGCCTGATTCATACACCCGTATGCATATTGTGCCTGTTATTGCGCCCTGCTCCCAAAGGCAATCAGGTACAATATTTCTCTGGACGCAAGCCTGAGGTTCTTCTCGTGCCTGATATGAAGCTTTTTGCTGGTAACGCCATCCCGGAACTAGCACAACGTATTGCCAACCGTTTGTACACCAGCCTTGGCGACGCCGCAGTCGGTCGTTTTAGCGATGGCGAAGTCAGCGTGCAAATCAATGAAAATGTACGCGGTGGTGATATTTTCATCATCCAGTCCACCTGCGCACCCACCAATGACAACCTGATGGAACTGGTTGTTATGGTTGATGCTCTGCGTCGCGCTTCCGCGGGACGTATCACCGCTGTTATTCCTTATTTTGGTTATGCTCGCCAGGATCGCCGGGTTCGTTCTGCCCGTGTGCCAATCACCGCCAAAGTGGTTGCCGATTTCCTGTCCAGCGTAGGTGTTGACCGCGTGTTAACGGTAGATCTGCACGCAGAACAGATTCAAGGCTTCTTTGACGTTCCAGTTGATAACGTTTTCGGTAGTCCTATCCTGCTGGAAGATATGCTGCAACAAAATCTGGAAAACCCTATCGTGGTTTCCCCGGATATTGGTGGCGTCGTCCGCGCCCGCGCCATTGCCAAGCTGCTCAATGATACCGATATGGCAATCATTGATAAGCGTCGTCCACGTGCCAACGTATCTCAGGTTATGCATATCATCGGCGACGTTGCCGGTCGTGACTGTATCCTGGTTGACGATATGATCGATACTGGCGGCACCCTGTGCAAAGCCGCGGAAGCATTGAAAGAGCGTGGTGCCAAACGCGTATTCGCCTACGCTACGCACCCGATTTTCTCAGGCAACGCGTATGACAACATTAAAAGCTCCGTCATTGATGAAGTGATTGTGTGCGATACCATTCCGCTTACCGATCACATCAAATCGTTGCCAAATGTGCGTACGTTGACCCTGTCAGGCATGCTGGCCGAAGCGATTCGTCGCATCAGCAACGAAGAATCAATCTCTGCCATGTTTGAGCATTAATCGTTTTAAACCAACCTATTGGTTTCCTGACGATAAACAAAACCACCGGTAAAACGGTGGTTTTGTCATATTTAAGGGAAATATGGCGAGAGTTATCCGCGCCAAATCGTTATGCCATAAAAAAGATGGATAGCGGAAAGGTTTAAAAATAAAAAAAACCGCCACAGCAAGCGCTCTGGCAGCCTTCAAAATTCAGCTTAGATATGGGATTCAGGAATGGCGCTGACGGCGACAGCGTTTGTCAAAATGCTTGACCCACCAATAACGATCCGCCACCTCTTCACGTCCACTAATACGTGCACCGACCAGCCAGAAAATAGCACCGGCAAAAATCCCTACCAGGTCGATATAAGTCATATAACTGGGCATCTTGAATTCAGGAAACTGGCTGATAATGGAATAACCGATTCCGCCGACCATCAAGACCATCCCTAACCCCATCAGGACATTACCCAATAGTGTTGCATTCTTACGTTTCATCTGTCACCTCCAGATAAACTCTGCGGATGAATAAGATTGCTACCCGGTCGCTCTTCTTGTCTTGGTGTAATTATAGACAATGAAGTGGTCGGATGATTGCGGGGAGGATCACAGATACAGGGATAAAGTAATATTTTTTTACGTTTAAACAAATAAATAAACAAAAAATTGAATAGTGGCCATGAGGTATACGATTTATACCCTTTATGCTGGATATTTGGCGTTCAACCGCCCCTATGTGTAAACTAGCGCCCTTCATGGATACTGTGTAATTTGGAATATTACCGTGAGTAGCATTAAATTAATTGTTGGGCTGGCGAATCCCGGTGCTGAATATGCTGCAACCCGCCATAACGCGGGTGCCTGGTACGTTGATCGTCTGGCCGACACCTATCGTCAACCGCTGAAAGAAGAGAGCAAATTCTTCGGTTATACATCACGTTTGACGTTGGCCGGGCATGACATTCGCCTGCTGGTTCCGACAACCTTTATGAATCTCAGTGGCAAAGCCGTCGCGACAATGGCGACGTTCTACCGTATTCAGCCGGATGAAATTCTGGTTGCCCACGATGAACTGGACTTACTTCCAGGGATTGCCAAACTAAAACTGGGCGGCGGTCACGGCGGTCACAACGGTCTGAAAGACATCATCAGTAAGCTGGGCAATAATCCTAACTTTCATCGTTTGCGTATCGGTATCGGGCATCCAGGCGATAAAAGCAAGGTTACCGGTTTTGTATTGGGAAAACCGCCTGTCAGCGAACAGACGCTGATTGATGGTGCCATTGATGAAGCCATTCGCTGTACGGAAGTCCTGTTGCAGGAAGATATGGTGAAAGCCATGAACCGGTTACACGCATTCAAAGCGGTATAATTCACCCGCCGATGCGGATGGCGGATCGAGATAAATCGTCATTCCGTGTATAATCTGCCGGAATATTTTCATTCTGACAGACAATCAAAAGTAATTGTCTGATTAATAAGTTATTTAAGGTGATATAAACATGGGATTCAAATGCGGTATCGTCGGGCTGCCTAACGTCGGTAAATCCACTCTGTTCAATGCGTTGACCAAAGCCGGTATCGAAGCGGCCAACTTCCCGTTTTGTACCATTGAGCCGAATACCGGCGTGGTGCCAATGCCGGATCCGCGTCTGGATAAACTGGCTGAAATCGTCAAGCCACAGCGTATTCTTCCCACGACCATGGAGTTTGTTGATATCGCCGGTCTGGTAAAAGGCGCCTCTAAAGGTGAGGGTCTGGGTAACCAGTTCCTGACCAACATCCGTGAAACGGAAGCCATCGGCCACGTCGTGCGCTGTTTTGAAAACGACAACATTATCCATGTGAATAATAAGGTTGACCCGGTAGACGACATTGAGGTCATCAATACCGAACTGGCGTTGTCCGATCTCGACACATGCGAACGTGCGATACATCGCGTACAGAAAAAAGCTAAAGGCGGCGATAAAGATGCCAAGGCTGAGCTGGCCGCGCTGGAAAAATGCCTGCCGCAGCTGGAAAATGCGGGAATGCTGCGTTCGCTGGATTTGACGGATGAAGACAAAGCCGCCATCCGCTACCTGAGCTTTCTGACGTTGAAACCAACCATGTATATCGCTAACGTTAACGAAGACGGTTTCGACAATAATCCATACCTCGATAAAGTCCGTGAAATCGCGGCGAAAGAAGGTTCTGTCGTCGTAGCCGTGTGCGCGGCCGTAGAATCCGACATCGCTGAACTGGACGATGCCGACCGTGCTGAATTTATGGCGGAACTGGGTCTGGAAGAACCGGGACTGAACCGCGTGATCCGCGCAGGCTACGAACTGCTGAACCTGCAAACCTACTTCACCGCGGGCGTGAAAGAAGTTCGCGCCTGGACCATTCCGGTTGGCGCCACCGCTCCGCAGGCGGCAGGCAAGATCCACACTGATTTTGAAAAAGGCTTTATCCGCGCGCAAACCATCTCCTACGAAGACTTCATCACCTATAAAGGTGAGCAAGGCGCAAAAGAAGCCGGGAAAATGCGTTCAGAAGGTAAAGAGTACATCGTAAAAGATGGCGACGTAATGAACTTCCTGTTTAACGTCTAAATTGCTTCTATTGTCTCATGGGATCTCAATGCATTTCGTGAAGACTAAAAATCCCTTTAAAATCCACGCATTTGTGTGGATTTTTCTTTTTATAGCATCTGACAAGAAAAAGCCACACTTCAACCTACATTTTATTAACCATCTGATTTTACGATTATTGTTACAATACTCGCTGAACGTTATACTTTCACTTCACCCAGTCACCATTACCGAGCATACTCATGAGCCGATACGACGTTTCCGGAAACGAAGGCCAATATGAGAAAGACTCTGGCGAGCAGGTTTTGGCCAATAAGCTGGGTATCGCAGCTTCCGATGAGATAGATGAGGCGGAACTTGTCCTATTAGAACAACTCTACCAGTCCGTTTTTGAAGAACAGTTCCCGGAAGGGCAACTCAGCGTAGCTCTCCTAAAAAGCTGGCACCGCCGCTGGTTAGGTAACATCTACGAATGGGCTGGACAGGAAAGAACTGTGAATATCAGCAGGGGTGGTTTTATGTTTGCACCCTCAGCACAATTGTCAAAATTGCTGAACGAATTCGACACCAAGTATCTTGCGCATTACACCCCATGTAGCAGCATGAACGAAGAACAACTCATCACCGCTATCGCCATAACTCATGTCGAACTGATACTCATCCATCCATTCAGAGAGGGAAACGGGCGCTTGTCGCGACTATTAGCCGATGTGATGGCGGTTCAGGCTGGTTTTAAACCACTGGATTATCAAAGCTGGGAGCAGAACAAAACCCAGTATATCTCGGCTATTCATGCAGGCATGTCAATGGACTACGAGCCGATGAAACACTGGGTCAGTAAGGGAATAAAAAGGAATTAAGCAAGGCGAAGATGCGCGAACTTCTTGCGTACGGCTTCAAGCGAGGCTTCGACGCTAGCTGATGGTTGCCCGGTTTCGACGGCCGTTGATGTCGCCACAGAACGAATAATGTCCGAGCGAGAAGGTTTAGCATAAGTTGCATGCTCTTTTTTTCTGTTATTGATCATTAAGCCCTCTCTACATCCAATGCAGTTACGCAAGAAACTATAACGCAAATAGTATACCAAAACTTTGAAACAACATCACGTTCCCCCTCAACCTCTGCAACCTTAGACGAACCCCATGGTTTTATGATCGTCAATGACTCTTTCAGCCTCACGAACATAACTATCAGCCAAATCCCGCAAAGTGACTGCAAAACGCTGGAACCCTGCATTTTCTACCTCTTCAGCTTTACTCCTGAACTGTTCAGCAAGCTCTTTCTCCTGCTTTCCGGTTGGATCAACAAAATGAGCACCTCGTGAGTTGTATATAGCGGTTCTGAAACCATTGCGCATTTCATCGGATTCTCGGTCATTTAGTGCGGCGTTCAGGCGGAGTGTTTATCATGCCGGAATTCTGTTTCTGAAATGACCATATGACCTCACTTGAGTAGGAACAAACGCAAAATATTTGTATTAGGCGACAATTAAACCTACTTAAAGGCCATTGATTGAAATTGCCCGGGCGTCATTCCCATAAAACGCCTGAAAACGGCAATAAAGGAACTTACATTCTCATAACCTGATGATTGTGCTACCTGACAGACTGGCTCACCGCATAGCAAATGTTCAAGCGCCATAATTACCTTTGCTTTTTGCCTCCACTGACTGAATGTAAACCCCGTCTGCTGAATGAAGAGGCGGCTTAATGTTCTTACACTCAGCCCGGCTTGTTTTGCTAATACTGTCTGGGTCAAATCACAATCAGAGCCGGTTAATATTTTTTGCGCAACCTGTTTTGCTCTGCTGTCACTGGGAAGGATTAATTGCGACGGTGCGGTGTCAGCAAGTTGGATCTCATCAACCATAACCTGTAATAAGTGCTCCAAACGTTCCGGATTATTGTCGGTTGCCTCCTTTTCGCTGATTTTTTTGAGCAACAGAAGTAAAAATGGGGATGCGGCTCGAATGCAGGGTAAGGATGGGAGCAAATCGCAGAATCCGGCACTGAAGTGCAGACTGGCGCCCTGTGCGTTAACCGGCATCCAGGCATAATGTGGCAAGTCCGGGGGAAACCATCCTACAGATCCGGGAGTCAAAGCCCACTTCATTTGTTCAGTCTCAACCATGACCATACCGCGTGTGATCCAGTATATCTGCCCTGTTGGGTGCTGGTGCCAGTGTGTGGTGTGCTTAGAAGAATGATGCAGTGGTTGTATACTTTCTATGATCATGGCCGATTTGCCGTATTCATTGTCTTACTACGGTTAACTTGCATTCCCAGTCTGGCGGTAATCTTCTTCATGTACAACCAATTATGAGGAAGACAGAATGGAAAACAACATCCAACGCGTTACCCGGGCGCTTGAAGCCGTTATTTCACGACCAGATCATGATGAACAAACCATAAAATCCTTTTTCGCTTCGGATTATCATCAGACAGTTAATGGCATTGAGCTTGATTACGATAACTTTATCGCGCATATGGCAAAGCTAAAGCAGATCACCGAATCTATGGAGCTAAAAATCCTGACTATCGCCGAGCAAGGAAATCAGGTTTTGACGCACCATCTGGTGAACGTATCCAAAAAGAATGGCGAGCGTGCTCTTACAGAGGTCTTTGCCAGTTTTACATTGAAAAATGAACGTATCGTTATTTGTCATGAATTAACCCGGCTAATCAGTGGCTCCGAAGAGGATAAGCGCCTGGGAAGCACTCACTGATTATCCATAAAGCAAAATATAAATGCGGCGACAGCTCCGGCAACCCGCCGCAATCGGACACTAAACGCCCTGTTTGTTAAACGCATTATTTTTTAAACGTCAGCAACGCTTTCCCGATCTCTGTAATCAACCTATTCTGCTGATTGAGCACCTGCTGAAGGGCAGCCTCATCCTGCGCATTATCCAGCATATTAATCGCCTGAATTTCCAACACCCGGCCTTTGACCAACATGGAACACAGCGAATGCAGCACTTTATTGTTCAACACGCTCTGCAAACAGCGAAATTTGGTTGTTTCGTCAACCGGTACATCGCGTTTATCCGGTCGGATTCGCTGGCGAAGCATCTCTTTTTCTGTGCTGGTAATAACAAAGTCCAGATCGCTGTCGTGAGAAGCCTCCGGCACCTTCCCGTGCTTATCAAGCGGCAAGGTATAAAGCGTCACCAGCGCCTTATTCCCGGTCTGGCTGTCAACATACTCCGATAACAGCGAGTGATTGAGTTCGTCAACCACGACATCGTGTTGCGTCATCGTCATTACCTTTGCCGGTAATGCAGTGGCCAGCTCTTGCGAGGTATAACCCGCGATCAGATCAGCATTACCGAATGCTGCCAAACTGCATAGCGGCAACGCCAACAATAGAGTACACATCCCTTTTTTTATCATACCGTTTCTCTCTCGATTTTTTGGTAGCCGGTTTTCGGCCGCCTTGTCTCCATAACGACAGGAAAAGATACCACTTTTTACACAATGGGTTGTTGATTCTCACCATTGCGCAGATACTTATCCAGATAAAGCGGTACCTTAAAACTTGTATCATGTATGACTTTTTGTTACGACACCTGTGAGGAAAAATATGTCACTTTCGCTGAAGTTTAACCAACCGGTTTTTACCAGATTAAAGCGCAAGATTACGTTGGCCTGCTGCGCAGGGCTTTTAACCACCTCTGCGATGGCGGCGACCGCCCCTGAACCCGGCGCCTTCAAAATGGGCATTCAACCGTGGTTAGGTTATGGTCAGTGGCACATTGCGCAGCATCATGACCTCTTCGCCAAACACGGGTTGGAGAAGGTTGATATCATCAACTTTGCCGAAGATAAAGACGTTAATGTCGCGCTGGCCAGCGGACAGATAGACGGCGCCAGCATTGCGACACACACCGCAATGGCAATGGTGTCTGCCGGTTTACCAATAAAAATCGTGCTGCTGCTGGATCAGAGCGAAAGCGCCGATGCTTTGCTGGTCAGCAAAGAGATCGCCAGCCTGACCGATTTGAAAGGCAAACCGGTTGCTTTTGAAGAAGGCGCCACCAGTGACATCCTATTGCACAGCGCGGTCACTTCCGCCGGGATGAACTGGAGTGATATCGTGCCGGTACCGATGCCGGCGGATTCTGCCGGCAGTGCGCTGATCGCCAAACGGGTCACCGCCGCCGTGACTTACGAACCTTACATTTCAGCCGCGAAAAAACAGGACCCATCGTTAAAGGTACTTTACAGCGGCTCCTCCGATCCGGGTCTGATCAGTGATGTTTTCGTGGTGCGCGATGCTGTTCTAAAAGAAAAACCAGGACAGGTTGCGGCACTGATCAAAAGCTGGGATGACGCCCTCACCCATTATCAGGCCAACACGACGGCTGACCGTGCGCTGATTGCCAAAGCCGTGGGCGCAACGCCTGCCGATCTGGATACCGCATTTGATGGCGTGAAATATTATTCACTGGCAGAAAACAAACAGGTTCTCAGCCACAGTTTTGCCAATCAAACCTTTACCCATGTGCTGCACGCCGCCACCGATGCCGGCCTTATTCCTAAACCGGTGACCGCGGCACAGGTTATTGACGCCAGTTTTGTGAACAGCCAGCCATGAAAGTTAGTCGTAAATCATTGAACCTGATGGTGATTGGCCGGCTGCCTTCACGCAAACTGTTTATCGCTATCAGCGTTGCATTATTTATGGTGCTGTTCCTGCTGTGGTGGCTGGCAACGCGTAACGGCGCCGTTCCCGCCATTTTTTTACCCAAGCTCAGCGATGTATGGCTGAAGATGGTCAGTTTAGCGCAGGACGGCACCTTATGGAGCGATATCAAGAGCAGCCTTTACCGTATTAGCATTGCCTTCATGATCTCGTCGGTAATGGCGATCGTTATTGGCATGCTGGCCGGGTGTTACGGTTTCTTTAAAGCACTGACCGAGCCATTGGTCGATTTCATCCGTTACATGCCCGTGGTGGCCTTCGTTCCGTTGACCATTCTATGGACCGGTACGGATGATGTGCAGAAGTTTCTGATCATCTGGATAGGCACCTTCTTTCAGCAAGTCTTGATGGTGATTGACGCCGTGAAACGCGTCCCCGCGGACTTCGTCGGGTTGGGTCGCACGCTGGGCATGCCGGATCGTAAAATTCTGTTCCGCATCGTCCTGCCGGGGGCGCTACCGGGCATCTGGGACGCTTTGCGCATCAGTCTTGGCTGGGCGTGGACCTGGCTGGTGCTGGCGGAGCTCGTCGCTTCGACGTCTGGTTTAGGTTACCGCATTGTGGTCTCGCAGCGTTTCTTCGCCACCGACACCATTATCGGCTATATCCTGCTGCTGGGTGTTTTAGGGTTAATCAGCGATCAGTTGATGCGCGCGGCTGAGCGCGTGTTATTCCGCTACAACAAGAGGCGCGTCTGATGTCTGTTCTGACCATTTCCAATCTGAGCAAGCGTTTTCAGGTCGGCAAGCAGTCGCGCGAAGTGCTGCACGATATCAACCTGCAACTTGCCGACAACGAATTTGTGTCGATTGTCGGTACGTCTGGCTGCGGTAAAAGCACCCTGCTTTCAATCGCTGCCGGGCTGGAAGATTACGACAGCGGAGACGTACAGGTAGACGGAAAAACCATTCGCGGTGCCGGCATCGATCGAGGCGTGGTGTTTCAATCCTACACGCTGTTACCGTGGTTGACCGCTCGACAGAATATCGAGTTTGCATTGAACGCCGCCGGATACGGACGGGCAGAATGCCGGGAGAAAGCCGAGCAGCATCTTGACCTGGTCCAGTTAACGGCGTTTGCCGATGCCTGGCCGAGCGAGCTTTCCGGCGGTATGAAGCAGCGTGTAGCGATTGCCCGCGCCCTTTCTTACCACCCCAAAATTCTGCTGATGGACGAACCGTTTGGCGCACTCGACGCGATGACGCGCCACCAAATGCAGGAACTACTGACGGGGATCTGGGAACAGCATCGTTTGACCGTCATGTTTGTTACCCATGACATTGAAGAAGCGGTCTATCTTTCCGATCGTATTGTGGTGATGGGGCCCGGTACGATTCAGACAACGTTTGAGGTGCCGTTACCGCGCCCACGTCATGAAGATCTGATCGCCAGCCCGGCGTTTTCTGACCTGCAACGACAGGTTCTGCATGCCATTCGCAACGGTCACGCCAATCGGCACTAGCCTGATAATTTCGTCTGCCCTATTCAGGAAGAAAAACAGGATAACCCTGTTTTTCTTCCTGCTGCCTTAGCCGTCGGTTACCACTAAAGCCCGGCGCGCTCCGCCATCCCTTCAACCCGGTTAATCGCCGCGTACAGCGCCCCGGCACTCACCGGGAACGGCATATTCGACATGTCCGGCGCATGGAGCGAAGCCTCTACGATACTGTCGAGCTCTTCAGCCGTCAGATCGGCAATCTCACGCAAACGTAGAGGTACGGCGCAGTCATGGGCCAGTTTTATCGCCCCCAGCAGCTCTTCATCTGAACGATTTTCCAGCGCCAGCAAACACAGATTGCCGAAACCGACCAGCAACCCGTGACCAAACGCCCGGGTTTTGTCGCAAACCGTAAAACCTTCATAAATGGCGTGAGCGGCTGCCGCATGTGCACCGCTGCTCATCAGCGACGTTAGTCCCGCAAACATGAAAATCGCATCAAGCACCTGCTCCAGTTCAGCACTCGACTTACCCTCCCGCACCGACTGACAGGCCGCGGGGCCATAACTGTCGATCAGATCATAGCAAATCCGGCTATTGGCGCTGGAAGAACGTGCGACGCCACTTAACGAGTGATGACGACTGATGGCGCGGAATTCATACCATTTTGCCAGCGTATCGCCCAACCCTGCCGCCAGCCAGCGCAGCGGCGCCGTGGCCAGGAGATCGCTGTCGATAATCACGCCTGCCGGTGCTTGCGGCAGCGGATATAAATCGAGGAAATGACCGTCGTCGTGATAACGAATCGTCAGTGGCGTTACGGCGGCGCAAGTGGCGGCGATAGTCGGTATCGTGATCACCGGAGTACGGCTTGCCACACCAACCGCTTTGCAGGTATCGAGCGATTTACCGCCACCGGCGCCGATAATCACATCGACATCATTGCGCTGTACGATCTTTGCCAGTCGCTCAATCTGCGTTTGACTACACTCCCCACCAAACCATTCCGTACCCACTAGCGTCACCGCATTGGTATCAAGCTGCTGGCGAACCTGATCCCCCATCGCAGCCAACGCCTGATGCCCGCCGATTAATAATGCGCGGGAACCCCACTGGGCGCAGATTGCGCCGAGTTGCGCAATGACACCGGGCCCGCGAAGGATCTGGGCGGGGAAAAGGATGTTCTGTGCCTGCATAACGGTCTCTCCGAATGTCTTACTCTGTGCCGGGCGGCGCATCATAAGGATGTTGTGTTGGTCTGTGTATGGTTGGATTTCGATACCCGGTTCCGATAGCTTCGCGGCATCCTCGCGCAGAATCTGATGCAGACCGTCGATAAATCGCTGGTTATCGTTTTCGTTGCCCACGGAGACCCTCACCCAATGTTCATAACCGGCTTCACGCCAGGGTTTGATAATCACGCCATAGGTGAGTAAACGCAGTGCCAGTCCATGACTCGAGCGCCCGCAGTCGAAAAACAGAAAGTTGGCAAATGAAGGCACCACCGTGAAACCAAGCTCACGCAGCGCGCCGATCATGTTCTCTCTTTGCTCTGCGATCAGCGCAATGCTGTCGGTAACATGCTGTTTGTCGTCCAGCGCCGCCACGGCGGCCACCTGTGCGGCACGGTTGATATTAAATGGCGTGCGCACGCGATCGAGCTGATTGATCAGTTCGGCGTGGCTCGCCAGCCCGTACCCTACGCGTAACCCGGCCAGGCCATACGCCTTGGAAAAGGTTCTCAGCACAATCCACGGACGCGACTGCGCCGCCAGCATACGCAGGCTGTCAGGGTAATCAGCGTTTATGTTGCCGAATTCGAAATAGGCCTCATCAATCACCAGCACGCTGTTTTTCGGCGCGGCATCAATAACCCGTGCGAATCCCGCTTTGTCGAGTATGCATCCCACCGGGTTCGAGGGATTACTGAAAATCACCAGCTTTGCCGGAGTGGCAAGCGCCGCTTCCCACGCGGGAACATCAAATTGCTGACGGGCATCCACACCAACCAGCGTGACTTCCGCCCCCATCATGCGCGGAAAAATTTCGTGCAGGCCGAAGGACGGAAACAGCGTGACGGCGCGATCGCCGGGGTTGATAAATGCCAGCGCCAGCATGTGCAGGATATCTTCTGAGCCGTTGCCAATGATAATCCGGTCGCTGTCGATGCCGGTTTCGGCTGCCAACGCCATACGCAGCGCCGTACTGGAAGCATCGGAATAGATGGCGCTGTGCACCGCATCGGCCTGCAACGCGGCAACCACTTTCGGACTGGCGCCTAGCGGATTTTCATTACTCGCCAGCTTGGCGACATGATTCACGCGATACGCCTGTTTAACCGCTTCAGCAGAAAGCCCCGCGTTGTAGGTTCCCAAAGCACACAATTCAGGACGAATAAGCTGCTGTAAATCAATACTCTCCACATCAGAAGCCATCACGCTTCCTCCATAACACCGCGCGGCACCGACGCCGGCATAAACGCGGGCTCACCATGCTGAGCCCGCAAGACAAAACCGCGGACGGGGTTTCAATCAGATCATGGGCAGATTCAAATTATTTTTCTCTGCACATTCAATTGCCTGCGAATAACCCGCATCGGCATGACGCATTACCCCGGTCGCGGGATCGTTCCACAACACTCGCGCCAGCCGCGCATCGGCAGCGTCAGAGCCATCGCAGACAATCACCATCCCCGCATGTTGTGAGAAGCCCATACCCACGCCGCCGCCATGATGCAGGCTGACCCAGGTGGCCCCGCCGGCAGTATTCAGCAAGGCGTTCAACAATGGCCAATCGGACACGGCGTCAGAACCATCCTTCATCGCTTCCGTTTCGCGATTAGGCGACGCCACCGAGCCGGTATCAAGATGGTCACGGCCAATCACGATCGGCGCTTTCAGTTCACCATTACGCACCATTTCATTGAACGCCAATCCGGCAAGATGGCGTTCCCCCAGTCCCAGCCAGCAGATACGCGCAGGCAGGCCCTGAAATGCGATACGCTCGCGAGCCATATCCAGCCAGTTGATCAGATTGGCGTTATCCGGGAACAGTTCTTTGAGTTTGGCGTCGGTTTTATAGATATCTTGCGGATCGCCGGACAAGGCGACCCAGCGGAACGGCCCCTTGCCTTCGCAAAACAGCGGACGGATATAAGCGGGGACAAAGCCGGGAAAATCAAACGCATTTTCCACCCCTTCGTCTTTCGCCACCTGGCGAATGTTATTGCCGTAATCAACGGTGGGAATACCCATCGCATGGAAATCGAGCATGGCCTGAACGTGTTTCGCCATTGACGCCCGGGCAGCTCGAACTACCGTCTGAGGATCGGCCTGCCGCAGTTCCAGCCATTTTTCGAGGCTCCAGCCTGCCGGCAAATAGCCGTTCAGCGGGTCGTGCGCCGACGTTTGATCGGTAACAATATCCGGGCGGAGACCGCCTTCTTTCGCTCGTGCAACCAACAGCGGCATCAGTTCCGCCGCGTTACCTAACAAACCGACGGAAATGGCTTTGTTTTCAGCGCACGCCTTTTCGATCATGGTTAACGCTTCATCAATGCTGTCAGCCTTATAGTCGAGGTAACGGGTGCGGATACGGAAATCAATACGCGATTCCTGACATTCAATCGCCAGCACGCAGGCGCCGGCCAGCACACCGGCAAGCGGTTGCGCCCCGCCCATGCCTCCCAGACCGGCAGTAAGAATCCACTTGCCGCGCAAATTGCTGTTGTAGTGCTGGCGACCCGCTTCGGCAAACGTTTCGTAGGTTCCCTGTACGATGCCCTGCGCACCGATATAAATCCACGATCCGGCCGTCATCTGTCCGTACATCATCAGACCGGCTTTGTCCAATTCATGGAAATGTTCCCAGTTGGCCCAGTGCGGCACCAGATTGGAATTGGCAATCAATACGCGCGGCGCATCGGCATGCGTGCGGAACACGCCGACCGGTTTACCGGATTGCACCAGTAAGGTTTCGTCTTCGCGCAGCTTGCGCAGGCTATCAAGAATGGCTTCAAAGGCCGGCCAGTTGCGCGCCGCTTTACCAATCCCGCCGTAAACCACCAGATCTTCCGGGCGCTCAGCGACATTCGGATCAAGATTGTTTTGGATCATGCGGTATGCCGCTTCAATCAGCCAGTTCCGGCAGCTTAATTCGCTGCCTTGTGGGGCGCGGATTACCCGGGAGGCGGTATTTTTTTGCGTTGAATTCATTGTCAGATCCCTTATCAATTAAAACTTGGTAATAACGCTTCAATGACCTGAGGCCAGCGATCACGGCTGGCCCACAGACGCATGGCTTCCACATCGGGCGCCATCAGGCGATCTCGCTCCAGATAGGCCACCCTTTCGCGAATAATTTTCAGCTCATGCTCAATCATGGGGGAACTCTGCAAAGGACGAATAAAATCAATCCCTTGTGCAGCAGCCATCGCTTCAATACCCACCACGGCGCTGGTGTTGAAACACATATCGCCAAGGCGGCGCGCCGCATAGGTCGCCATAGAAACGTGGTCTTCCTGATTGGCTGAGGTGGGCAGGCTATCGACGCTGCCGGGGTGCGCCAGTGATTTATTCTCCGAGGCCAGCGCGGCTGCCGTGACCTGTGCAATCATAAAACCCGAGTTGACGCCGCCATCATTGACCAGGAATGGCGGCAGACCGGATAAACCGGAATCCAGCAACAGCGCCAAACGACGCTCAGAAATCGCGCCGATCTCGGCTACGGCCAACGCAATAATGTCCGCAGCAAACGCCACAGGTTCGGCATGGAAGTTACCGCCGGAAATAACATCACCGTTTTCGGCAAATACCAGCGGGTTATCGGACGCGGCATTCGCCTCAATTTGTAAAACACGCGCGGCATGTTGCAGGTTGTCCAGACAGGCGCCCATGACTTGCGGCACGCACCGAATGGAATACGGGTCCTGAACGCGTCCGCAGTTTGCGTGAGAGGTGACAATGTCACTCCCTTCCAGCAGCGAAGATACCGCGGCGGCGACCGCAATCTGCCCTGCTTGCCCGCGAGCCTGATGAATACGCGGATCAAACGGTTTAACCGATCCTTTAATTGCCTCCAGCGACAGCGCCCCCGCGACCAACCCGGCGGAGAAGACGCGCTCGGCTTCAAACAACCCGGACAGCGCCAGCGACGTTGACACCTGCGTGCCGTTCAGCAGTGCCAGACCTTCTTTTGGCCCCAGTTCAAACGGCGTCAGTCCGACGGTGGCCAACCCATCGACCGCCGACATGGTTTTGCCGCTGACGGTCACCTGGCCTTCACCAATCAGCATCAGCGAAAGATGGGCCAGCGGCGCCAAATCGCCCGATGCGCCAACCGAGCCTTTCTCCGGTATGCACGGGTAGACATGGTGATTAAACAGGGTGATCAACGCATCAATGACATCCATGCGGATACCTGAGTGGCCACGCGACAGGCTTAGCACCTTGGTTGCCATGATCAGGCGAACCACATTGTCAGCCAGATAGCGACCGACTCCGACACTGTGCGACAGCACCAGATTGCGTTGCAGTTCAGCCAGACGTTCTGCCGGAATACGGGTTTGCGCCAGTTTGCCAAAACCGGTGTTGATGCCGTATACCACCTTTCCTGATTCCACAATGCGCGTTACCGTTTCCTGGGATGCCAGCACGTCCGCCCGCGCGCCTTCCGCCAGTTCAATACGCGCCTTTTCGCATTGATAAATTGTTCGAAGCATTGCCAGATCAACCTTTCCCGGATGCAGGCGGCAAAGAGTGAAATCAGAGTGAGAAGATGACATAATCTAATCCTGTATAGACAAGTAAATGCAGAAAGATTCCCGGCATAGCCTTGCCTGCCGGGAACGGGTTCATATTTATCCCCTTTACCTTTCAAATTGCAGGGGCGTTGGCTGCCGCCTTCCTGTATCTCGAAATGTAGTTGGGCATATTTAAATTAATGTGCTTGCGTTTGCAGCGTCTCAACGCGAATTTCTTCCGTCACCCTTGCCTTTAAGGTCATAAATTCCGGCGAGGTTTTAAGACGATAATCACGCGGATAGGGAAATTCCACCCCCACTTCCGTTTTTATCCGTCCCGGTCTGGCGCTGAAAATCGCAACTTTATTGGCCATGAAAATCGCTTCATCAATGTCATGTGTCACAAACAACACCGTCTTGCGTGAAGATTCCCAAATCGACAATAACAGCTCCTGCATCATGACCCGAGTCTGGTTATCCAGTGCGCCAAAGGGTTCATCCATCAGCAAAATTTTTGGGTCATTGGCCAGCGCCCGCGCAATCGCCGTCCGTTGCTGCATACCACCGGAAAGCTGGCGGGGAAAATGGTGTTCAAAGCCACGCAGGCCGACCTTACTTATAAAATAGTCGCTACGCTCTTTTTGTGCCGCTTTACTGACGCCGCGTTCCTGCAAACCGAAACAAATATTTTGCTGTACCGTGAGCCAGGGGAACAGGGTGTAACTCTGGAATACCATGCCGCGATCGGCGCCCGGACCATCGACCAGGCTGCCATCCAGCCACACTTCCCCATTGGTGGGTTGATCCAACCCCGCCACAATACGCAACAGCGTGGATTTGCCGCAGCCGGAAGGGCCAAGGATCGTAATGAAATCGTTTTCATTAACCGTGTAATCCACCGGCAATAGCGCCTGCGTTTTCTCGCCTTTCGGGCCGGTAAAAATCCGTTCAACCTGTCGGACACTCAGTTTGGGATAGTTCATTGCAGCGAACTCCAGACAAACAGGCGACGATTCGCCGCTTTGAACAAAACATCGGACAGTAGACCAATACAGCCGATGACGATAATGCCAAAGATGATCTGCCCGGTATTCAGCAGTGCCTGACTGTTGACAATCATGTGACCGATGCCGCTTGATGAACCGATTAACTCCGCGACAATCACGTAAGTCCAGGCCCAGCCGAGAACCAGCCGCAGCAGTTCCGCAATTTCCGGCGCCGCGCCGGGAATAATGACCCGTAGCACAACACTCCGGTTAGTGGCGCCCAGCGTATACGCCGCTTCGACCAAATCACGGCGCGCCGCGCCAACGGTGACCGCCACCATCAGGGCGATCTGAAAGAACGAACCGATGAAAATCACCAGCACTTTCTGCATCTCACCAATACCGGCCCATAGAATCAGCAGCGGCACAAAGGCGGACGCCGGCAGATAACGGCAGAATGAAACAAACGGCTCGAAAAAGGCTTCGATCAGTTTGTAAGACCCCATCAGAATCCCCAGCGGCACAGCGATAACCGATGCCAGCACGAACCCACCGAGCACACGCATGACTGTCATACCGATATCCGTCGAGAAATCGAAATCCGTAAACAGGAGCACGCCTTCTTCCAACATACTGGCCGGGCTGGCCAGAAATGTGGGTGATACCAGGCCGGTAAACGTCGCCAGTGCCCAGACGCCGAAGAAAAACAGAAAAAAGCAGAAACCGAGGAACCAACGCAGCCTTGATGCCACGGGCCGTAAGGGCACCATCATCGGGTTATGCCAAACCGGCTTGCTTGCCGGTAAGGGTTCCGGTTCTCTGGTGGTGACGTTCGAATCGATGGCCTGATCGACAGGACTGTTCATTTCTTGGTCCTTCATGGCTATTTCACATATTGCGCATCATATAAGGTGTTTATATCCGGCGTGTTACGCAGAATTTTCAGCTCGGTCAGCAGCTTGGCGGCTTCATTGGTGAAGGTAACAATCTCCCCGTCGAAAAATTGTTTATTCTCTTCACGGCCCTGCCAGCGCAAATAACTGGCTTTTTCAGCAAACTGCGGGCCGGTTTCTTTCACCGCGGCGCCCATGATCTCATTGGATTTTTCCGGCTCATTCTTGATCATGTCCAACGCGTCGAAATAGCTGTTGACCAGTGCCTGAGCCGCCTGCGGATTGTTGTCCAGCCAGTCTGGCGTACATCCCAGGGTGTCCATCACCATCGGGTATTCCAGCGTTGTGGCGAGGATCTTTCCTTTGTCCGGATTTTGGCGAATGTTTGAGAGATAGGGTTCATAAGTCACCGCCGCGTCGTTCTGACCGGCAATAAATGCCTGAGCCGCCGCACTGGAACTCAGGGTCGCCAGTTTGACGTCTTGCATGGTCATGCCGTTTTTACCCAGAAACCACGCCAGCAGGAAATAGGAAGAGGTTCCCGGCGCATCAACGCTGATGGTTTTGCCCTTCAGATCGGCGAGACTATTAACGTCGTTGCGTACCGCGATACCGTCCGCGCCGTAAGATTTATCCATCAGCGCAATCTGTTTAACCGCGACGCCGCTGGCGTTCCAGGAGAGATAGGTTTCGACCGTGGTGGCGGCGCATTGCAGCGAACCGGACGCAATCGCCAAATGACGCGACTGCTGTGGAACCATTTTCAGGGTGACGTCGAGGCCATTCTTTTTGAAGATGCCCGCTTTATCGGCCAGCGTAAGCGGAGCGAACCCGGTCCAGCCTGAAATACCAATAGCCACCGGCGTATCCGCTGCCTGAACGGCATTCACACCGATCCCGCTTAGCGCTATCGCCAGACTGATTGCAGATAACGAACGTTTCGATACAGCCCTGGAAATCATGTTGCTCATCTGTCTCTCCTGTAAAGGATCTGTCTCAGAGAAAGGAAATTTATCGTGAGGTCATCACCACTGTATAATCTTGTCTATACAAGTAAAATTAAGCAAGACATGTGCCAGATTTTCATGAAACCAACGCCGAAGCCATTTCGTCGCACGGCGTCCGGATACGCCATGCCCCTACAGGAATAAATTTTTATGATATCAATGAGTTATTTAATAGTGAATTCCCGCATACGCAGGGACATCGGCGGTGAAAAGGAACGATCAATCGTCAGCTTATTGATTTGTTGACTCGCAGTGGTGCATCTATTGCACTTTTTTAGCGCACTCGCACGTTATTCGCCGGTTAAACGGTTATTGCTCCCCACAGAATCATTCCTGCGGTTCCCTGTATCTCGACCGGAAAACCGGTTTCCGTGTCCGCTTTAGATTCAACAATACTCGTATCAGAAGCCCCGGTGTCTTTTGCCGCCCAATACACACCCTCTCCCGCGTTAAGGGCAGCACTGCGTCCTATTTTCCATTCGCCGCTCATCACATAAAGCACGCCGCCCAACGGTCCGGAAGCAATAAAGCTATCACCATGCGCCGTTACCGCCGCGCGACATACGCCACGGCGCGTCATGATGTTGAAATCGGTCGTCGCCCCATCAATCCGCCTTGCGCTCAACGCCACATCGCCAGAAAAAGCAAATGGCTCTCCCGGATGAATCAGCGCGTGGTCAACGCGTTGCTCAGAAAATAAATGCACGCCGGCACCGCTCAATAACGTGATGGATCGATCGATACCCGCGAAGACAGAAAACGGGCCATCCTGAGCAATGGTGGCGATACTGACACGCCAGCTAAAATCCGCTGCGCCTGGCGGCCAGCTGACGATCTCACGGGTTTCACCGCCGCCGTTACGCCAGCGGCTTAGCGGCAGCGTATCGAAAGAAAACCGGTGTAGCTGGCTCATACCGCCTCCGACAGTTGCTTCAGCAAGTGCAGAAAATCCTCGGCGGCGGCCTGCTGTTGAGCGTGTTGACCATCAACGATGCGGGCCATCCCGCCGACGTAAACATCACGGATCTGCGCCGCGCTCCCCGCAAACAGCCAGCGATTGAGTATTTCGCTATCCTTTGCCGCCGCCAGATAGGGCGAGCGGTTATCGAGGACCAGCCAATCGGCACGGCAACCTGCGCTCAATCGCCCGATGTTGACGCCGCAGGCCTGCGCGCCGCCTGCCGCGGCCTGGGTGTACAATACGTCGCCGATGGATTTCTGCCGTGGCGTGGTCAAACGGTTACGGCGCAAATCCCGCAGGCGTTGTCCGTACTCGAACCAGCGCAGCTCTTCCACCACGTTGAGCGAAACATGGCTGTCGGAACCGATGCCCCAGCGCCCTGCTTGCGCCAGATAATCGACGCCGGGGAAAATGCCATCGCCAAGATTCGCCTCGGTAGTCGGGCATAGCCCCACTACCGCGCCGCTGTCGGCCATACTCGTCAGTTCGCAGGCATCGGGATGTGTCGCGTGGATCAGACACCAGCGCGCATCAACATCCACATTGTCATACAGCCAGGTGATGGGCCGCTGACCGCTCCAGTTCATGCAGTCGTTAACTTCCTTCTGCTGCTCGGCAATATGAATATGGACGGGGAGATGCGGGTCCGCGGCGTGCAATACCTGTAGTATCTGCTCACGCGATACCGCTCGCAGAGAATGAAAACATAATCCCTGATTTTGCAGTAAGTTACCCTGCAACTGCCGCTGAATTATTTCCTGCTGAAGCAGGTAGCCGTCAGCATCCTGAATAAACCGTTTTTGACCGTCCTGCGCCGGTTGCGCACCGAATCCGGCATAACTGTACAGCACGGGAAGCATGGTCAATCCAATCCCGGCCTGCTGCGCCGCCTCGCTGATATGTGCCGTCATTTCGCCACGATGTGCGTAAGGCCGACCATCAATATCATTATGTAGATAATGAAACTCGGCGACCTGCGTGTAGCCGCCCTTAAGCATTTCGATGTACAACTGTCGGGCGATGACGCCAACCTGTTCCGGCGTCAAACGCTGCACCATGCGGTACATCAGCTCGCGCCAGGTCCAGAAACTGTCCTGCGGATCGCCCGCCACTTCTGCCAGCCCGGCCATAACCCGCTGAAACGCGTGCGAATGAAGATTAGGCATCCCGGGAACGATCGGTCCATTCAGCGGCACGCAGCCCTGCGAGTCGGCATGAGATGTGATGGCGGCGATCAGGCCGTTGGCGTCAACATCCAGCCGGACATCGTGGGCCCAGCCTTCGGTCAGTAAAGCGCGTGGAGCAAAATAAGCAGGCATAATAACGTTCCCTGAATCAGCAGAGAGCCTATTGGGCATAGGCGCAAAGAAACATAAGGCGATATCGTAAAAATAATTGCGAAAATATCAGCGATCTTGTCTATACATATACATATGCCTGATTGCGCTGTAAACTTGTCACCATCCTTTTTTTGAAATTTGATTTGCCACCATGGCCGATCTTTAACGTTGCAGGGAAAATGACCGCCGCTGAAAGAAAATCTAGTCAGCCGGCCATTTTCTCTGAAAACTCTGTGGATTTTTCAAGTGAGGTAAGAGCCATGTCGGAACCAACGCCGCTTGCTCAACATGGAATGACGCAACAGGATGTCTCGCAGCAAACCCTATCCGAATTGGCCGCCGCCATCAGTGACACGCCCGCGCCGATTTATCAGCGGGTCAAACAGGCAATTATCAGTCAAATTCGCGGCGGCAACTGGAAGCCTCATCAGCGCGTACCGTCTGAAAGCGAGTTGGTGAATGAGTTGGGGGTCAGCCGCATGACCATCAACCGCGCATTGCGCGAACTGACCAGCGAAGGCTTTTTGATTCGTATGCAGGGGGTCGGCACCTTTGTTGCCGAAGCAAAAGCCTATACGCCGATGCTCGAAGTCCACAATATTGCCGATGAAATCGCTCAGCGCGGTCATCGTCATAGCAGTAAGATTCTGATCTGCGAAGCCCGTCCGGCGGACGCAGAACAGGCCATGCAGTTGGGTATCGTGACCGGAGAGATCCTGTTTTATTCACAAATCGTTCACTATGAAGATGAGACCCCGGTGCAAGTCGAAGAGCGTTTTGTCAATCCGCGCACGGCGCCCGACTATCTGCAACAGGTGATGGATAATGAAGCGCCTTACACCTACCTGATGAAAATTGCCCCGCTCACCGCCGGCGAACATCGGGTGGAAGCCATCAGCGCCAACGATACCCTGCGCGAATTGTTGCGGTTGAAAGAGCACGAGCCCTGTTTGCTGATTCATCGCCGCACCTGGAGTGGCAGCCATGTCGTGACGGTGGCGCGCCTGATTTACCCCGGCTCCCGTTATCAACTTTTTGGACGCTTTACCAGCCACGGCTGATTGCCTTGACACAACCGGCAATAAGAAAAAACTATCGTTAGCCGACTTGCTGCGCTACCCGTTATGCGTTAGGTTGACTTTAGTTGTCTATACAAGAAGAATTTAGCCCGGAGCCGCGCATGACGGTAATAAATACCTCTGGTTCACGCCCTTCCCATTCATCAACCTGCGACAGCCTGTGGCATGGCGCTACCTTGATCACCATGCAGGATGGCCGCTATACGCCGATTGAAGACGGCACGATAGCCGTCAAAGCAGGTCGCATTATCTGGCTGGGAAAAACTCAGGATTGCCCGCCATTTTCCGCCACGGCAGAGCACCGGTTTGACGGCGGCATTATCACGCCCGGATTTATCGACTGTCATACCCATCTGGTGTTTGGCGGCGATCGCAGCAGTGAATTTGAACAACGTCTGAACGGGGTCAGCTATGCCGAGATTGCCGCTCAGGGCGGCGGGATCATCGCCACCGTCAATGCCACACGTCAGGCCAGCGAGCAACAGTTGCTGAAGCAGGCGCTGTTTCGTCTGCAACCGCTGCTGGCGGAGGGGATCACCTGTATCGAGATCAAATCCGGTTATGGGCTGAGTATCGAGAGTGAATTAAAGATGCTGCGGGTTATCCGTCAGTTAGACGCCCTGCTGCCAGTAGACGTCAAATCGACCTGCCTGGCCGCGCACGCGTTGCCGCCGGAATTCAAAGACCGCGCCGATGACTACATCACACTGATTTGTGATGTGTTGTTGCCCGTGGTCGCCAGAGAAAAGCTGGCCGATGCGGTAGACGCCTTCTGTGAACATCTGGCATTTTCACCGGCACAGGTTGAACGGGTATTTAATACTGCCGAAGCGCTCGGATTACCGGTCAAATTGCATGCTGAACAGCTGTCGTCGCTGCATGGCAGTGCGCTGGCGGCCAGACACGCCGCCCTGTCGGCCGATCATCTTGAATACGCCACCGACGAAGATGCGCAGGCCATGGCCGTCGGCGGCACCGTCGCGGTACTGTTGCCCGGCGCCTATTATCTGTTGCGTGAAACACAGTGTCCGCCCATCGACAGTTTCCGCCGTCATCAGGTGCCCATGGCGCTGGCGAGCGATGCCAATCCCGGCACGTCTCCGGCGCTCTCCCTGCGCCTGATGTTGAACATGGCCTGCACCCTATTCCGCCTGACGCCTGAAGAAGCGCTGGCGGGCGTGACCTGCCACGCGGCAAAAGCGCTGGGGTTACAGGCATCGCACGGTACGCTGAAAACAGGCAACGTGGCTGATTTTATTCATTGGCCGCTGTCGCGTCCGGCAGAGCTGGTTTACTGGCTGGGCGGTCAGCTACCCTGCACCGTGGTTTATCGTGGAGAACACCGAGGAGATATCCGTTAATGAGCCAGCCGACGACCGACACCCTTGCCGAGCCTTACTCTTTTATCGCTGGGAATGCGCCGCTGTTAGTCAGTATTCCCCATGCCGGCACCCGGCTTACCCCCGAGGTGGAGCGTGCGCTGAGCGACGATGCCCGACCGCTTTCCGATACCGACTGGCATATTCCGCGATTGTACGATTTTGCGCGTTCGCTGGGCGCCAGCATTCTGGTCGGTCATTACTCGCGTTTTGTTATCGATTTAAACCGACCTTCTGATGATAAGCCGCTCTACGCCACCGCCACCACGGGCCTGTATCCGGATACGCTGTTTGATGGCCGACCAACATTCAAGGCTGGCATGGCGCCGTCAGTCCTGCAACGCCAGCGCTATCTGGATGAGATTTGGCGTCCCTACCACCAACAAATTCAGTCCGAACTGGCACGAATAAAGCAAACATTCGGTTATGCCTTATTATTTGACGCCCACTCGATTGCCTCAGTTATTCCGCGACTGTTCGACGGCACATTACCCGACCTGAATATTGGTACGAACAGCGGCGCAAGCTGCGCCGCTGAATTAAGCGATATCCTGACGACCTGCTGTGAGCAACAGTCTCAATTCAGCCATGTGCTTAACGGTCGGTTCAAAGGCGGGTATATCACCCGAGCCTACGGCCAGCCCGATCGGGATATCCACGCGGTCCAGTTAGAACTCGCCCAGAGTAACTATATGGATGAAAGCGAGCCTTATCCGTACGTTGAGGCGAAAGCATCCCAGCTACAGGTGCTGCTGAAACAAATGCTCGGAGGGATGCTGAACTGGGGACACCATCGATATGGGATTGGGGAATAATTTCTGTAAGCAAGGTTAGGGTTTCGTGCGCAGTAGCTAACGCAGATTTCTGCAAGCATTGCAGCACGCGCCCGACATGGGGCGGCTCAATCGCCACCACCCCATGACCCCTTATCAAAAATACTTAATTCTCTTCTGGGAATTCGTCAGGGCCAACCGGCCCCATATTATTGCGAACTAAAACCCTTCGAGCACAATCTTGCCCTGCGAGCGGCCACTTTCGATCAGCTCATGCGCCCGTCGCAGATTTTCAGCATTAATGGCCCCAAAATGGTTGCCCACGGTGGTGCGGAGCGTTCCGTTGTCAATCAGGGTACTCACGCGTTCCAGAATTTCGTGCTGACGAATCATATCCGGCGTCTGGAACAGCGAGCGGGTAAACATCAGTTCCCAGTGCAGTGAGATGGCCTTACGCTTCAGTGGTAGCGCATCAAGCGTCGCGGGATCGTCAATAATCCCGAATTTTCCCTGCGGCGCCAGAGCTTCAACAATTTGCGCATAATGTTTATCAGTTTGGGTCAGACTGGCCACATAGCGAACCTGCGAAACCCCAATCCTGTTCAATTCTTCCGTCAGCGGGCGGGAATGGTCGATCACATCATGCGCGCCCAGAGTCCGTACCCATTCAGACGTAGAGGGCCGTGACGCCGTACCAATCACGCGTAGCCCGGTCAATTGGCAAGCCAATTGCGTCAGCATGGAGCCAACGCCTCCCGCCGCGCCAATAATCAGCAGCGCATCGCCTTCTCCGGCCCATTCTTCCACGCCTAACCGGTCGAACAATAGCTCCCAGGCGGTCAGGGAAGTCAGCGGCAGCGCCGCCGCGTCCGCATCGCTCAGCGAAGCCGGTTTGTGGCCGGCAATGCGCTCATCGACCAGACCGTATTCCGCATAGGAGCCCGGCCGATTGATTGACCCGGCGTAATACACCTCATCACCGGGCTTAAACAGCGTGACGGCATTCCCCACCGCCTCTACCGACCCTACCGCGTCCCATCCCAGAATACGCGGATGGTCCGTTGGTGAATTGGTGCGAACTTTGGTATCCACCGGGTTGACTGCAATCGCCCGGATCTTCACCAGCAGGTCATGCGGACCGGGTTCCGGTTTTGCTACCTCCGCGTCATACAGGGATTGAGGGTTTTGTATTGGCAAACCATGTTGGCTATAGACAACGGCTTTCATCACTGTTTTCTCCAGGCAATAATTTGAAAGATAAGGGGCTGTACGTGGGCTTGCCGCCTTGCGTCATGATATGACACGGTGATGCACAGCTTACGTTAGATGAATTTTTCTAATAATAGGTATATTAGATTAAGACGTTAACGCCAGGAATGAAAACTTGCTTGCACGGCGAAACATAAAAAAAGAGGAAGTCATGCGTCTAAAGACAGCCGTTTTTCATGGGGTTGATTTATCCAATAATTACCCATCAAGTTCGTATAATAGCGATGACCTGAAAAACAGCCGATTGGATAGTACACACAGGACCCGAAACGATGACTCGACATTTAAATAAAGACACCAAGGTTTGCATGTCCCTTGCCGCCCGCCCCAGTAACTTTGGCACGCGTTTTCATAATTATCTGTATGATGCGTTGGATCTGGATTATCTGTATAAGGCGTTTACCACGACGGATTTGGCCGGCGCCATCGGCGGCGTTCGTGCGCTGGGCATTCGCGGCTGCGCCATCTCCATGCCATTCAAAGAGGCCTGCATCCCGATGGTGGACGAATTAGACGCCTCGGCGCAAGCCATCAACTCGGTCAACACTATCGTCAATACCGACGGTTATCTGAAAGCCTACAACACTGATTATATTGCGATTGCCAAACTGTTGGCGGATTACCGGGTGCCAAACGATCTCGTGTTCGCACTGCGCGGCAGCGGCGGCATGGCAAAAGCGGTGGCGTGCGCGCTGAAGGACGCCGGTTTCAGAAACGGATATATCGTTGCCACCAACGAAAAAACCGGTAAATCGCTCGCGGCGTTGTACGATTACGAATGGCGTCCCAATACCGAGGGTTTGCGGGCCGATCTGCTGATCAACGCCACGCCGATCGGCATGACCGGTGGTCCTGACGCCAACAGGCTCGCTTATAGCGAAAGCGAGGTAGACGCGGCCAGCGTGATTTTTGACGTGGTCGCGCTGCCGCCAGAAACGCCATTAATTCACTATGCCCGCCAGCAAGGGAAAACGACGATCGCCGGCTCTGAAGTCTTCGCCATTCAGGCGGTAGAGCAATTTGCCCTTTATACCGGTATTCGTCCCGACGACGCATTATTCCAACAGGCGGCAGCCTATTCACGCCAGCAATAAATCCCTCATCAGCATGGCCGGGAAGTAAAACGGATCTCCCGGCCTTATCCATAAAAACGCCCCCGAAATATTATTCGCCGGGTTTTTTTTATTTAATCCAAATCAGCACCGTTGCTGGCAATGACTTTCTTATACCAGTAAAAAGATTTCTTTTTCGTCCTGGCTAAAGAACCGTTGCCCTGATCGTCGCGGTCAACGTAAACGAAGCCATAGCGCTTACTCATCTCCCCCGTTGAGGCTGAAACCAGATCGATACAACCCCATGAGGTATAGCCGATGACCGGGATGCCATCCTCAATTGCATCGGCCATCGCTTTGATATGCTTGCGCAGATAGCTGATACGATAATCGTCTTCGATTTCGCCCCGTTCATTGACTTCATCTTTGGCGCCCAGCCCGTTTTCCACCAGAAATAACGGTTTCTGATAGCGGTCATACATCATATTCATGGTGATCCGCAGCCCTAAAGGATCGATCCCCCATCCCCATTCGCTGGCTTCAATATGTGGATTTTTCAGCGATTTGACGATATTCGCAGCGCTACTGTTCTGGTCATTCATCTCTGCCGACGCGCAGCGAGAGGCGTAATAGCTGAAGGAGACAAAATCGACCGTATTTTTGAGAATATCCTCGTCGCCCGGTTCCGTGGCAATCGAAATGCCTTTATCTCTGAACAGGCGCGCGGTATATGCCGGATACGCGCCTCGCGCCTGCACATCGATAAAGAACAGGTTTTCACGATCTTTGTTCAACGCGGCCCAGACATCTTCCGGCTTACAGGACCACGGATAAAAATTGCCCCCCGCCAGCATGCAACCCACCTGATTATCAGGATTGACCTCATGGGCGATTTTCGTCGCCAGCGCACTGGCAAGCAGTTCATGATGCGCGGCCTGGTACTTGACCTGTTCCTGATCCTCGTCTTTGTCAAAAACCAGCCCTGCGCCAGAGAACGGGCTGTGCAACAGAATATTGATTTCATTAAAGGTGAGCCAGTATTTCACCAATCCGTCAAATGCTTCAAAACATGTCCGGGCATAACGAGTGAAAAACGTCACCATTTTTCGATTGCGCCATGAGCCATATTCCCTGACCAAATGCATAGGCACATCGAAATGGCTCAGCGTCACCAGCGGCTCAATGTTGTGCTTTTTACACTCGCTAAAGACATCACGGTAAAAGGCGATGCCTGCCTCATTGGGCGTCAGTTCATCACCGTTAGGGTAAATCCGGCTCCAGGCAATGGATGTGCGGAACACGGTGAACCCCATCTCCGCCATTAGCGCGATATCTTCCTTGTATCGATGATAAAAATCGATGGCCTGATGGCTTGGATAAAACTCATCGTCGCACAAGGTAAAACGGGGTTCCTGACCTAACTTCACCGCCAGACGGTGCGGCCCGTGTGGAATCATGTCCACCGTCGTCAACCCTTTACCACCTTCAAGATAAGCCCCTTCGGACTGATTTGCCGCTAACGCCCCGCCCCATAAAAAATCGTCGGGAAATGTTGATGCTGACATGAGAGACCTCTTCTCGATCTAGTTGGTTTTCAGTGCCTTCTGCGGCGCTGGAACAGCGGTGTCCTGAGCAGCACCATTGTCCCGTTCTGTTGTTTCATCTACCGGAATATCTTCAAATCCCAATAACAACGTCACAAAGAAGGAGATCACGACGGACATAATCATGACGCCGAACACCCATGCAATACTCATTGGGTTGCTCGGATCGAAGAACTGCACGCTGGTGAAAAGCCCCGGCGACGCCATCGAATGGCTGGCCAACCCGCCGATACCGGCGATGGCGCCACAAATAAATCCGGTGATGAGACAGGCGATTAATGGACGTTTCAGCCGGAGGGCCACACCGTACAGCGCCGGTTCAGAGATACCGGCCACAATGGCGGAAGCGGCGGCCGCCAGTGCGGTCTGACGCAGTTCCGGGTTTTTCGTGCGCCATGCCACCGCCAGCGATGAGCCGCCCAGCGACAGGTTGGCGCCGATTTCTGAAGGCATCACCATGCCCTCTTTCCCGGTTTCCGCAATGGTTTGAATGATGGTGGGAGTAAATACACGGTGCATGCCGGTCATGACCAGTAATGGCCAGATGGCGCCCATAATGGCGACAGAAAGCCAGCCCAGATAATCATGAACGGTGTAAACCACCGCGGAGATACCGCTGCCGATCCAGATCCCCACCGGGCCAATGAACATGATGGCAATCGGCGCTGAAATCAACACGATCAGCATCGGTTTCAGGAAGTTTTTGGTCACGGCCGGAGTAATGCGATCCACCCATTTTTCAATATAGGACAGGATCCAGGTCATACACAGCGCCGGGATAACGGTATAGGTATATTTTACCGCGGTAACGGAAAGACCAATAAACTCAACCGGTTGTCCCTCGGCCGCTTTGGCCATCAAATCGATAAAGGTGGGATGCACCAGCACCCCGGCAATGGCAATCGCCAACGACAGGTTAGTTTTGAATTTTATCGCCGCAGAAGCCGCCACCATTATCGGCAGGAAGAAGAAGGCCCCGTCGCCAATAACATTGAGGATCGTGAGTGTTGATGAGCCTTTTTCAAAAATTCCGGTCATATCCAGAATCATGGCAAGCAGTTTCACCATGGAGCCGCCGATAATCGCCGGTATCAGCGGCGACATCGTGCCAATCAGCGCATCCAGGATCCCGGCACCAATGCGTTTCAACGTGATTTTATTTTCTCCAGACGCACGGCCTTCAGGCTGAACGGTGTCTGGCAGCAGTTTCAACACCTCGGCATAAGCGTAAGACACATTATTGCCGATGATGACCTGACACCGGTCATCATTTTTCACCACGCCCAGCACGCCGCTGATGGATTTCAACTCCGCAATATTAACGGCCTTCTCGTCTTTAAGCACAAAGCGCAAACGCGTCATACAGTGCGTCACCGCCGCTACGTTACTGGCACCACCGATGGCATCGACTATCGATCGTGATACTGCCGCATAATTCTTTGACATGGATAAGGAATCTCTCGTAATGACGCTTGCTACATCAGGCTGAACAAACGACTCAAAGCCATCGAGAATCAGTCTTTGCTGGCATAAACGTACATTTATTTTTTAAATTCATAATGTTATGAATATATTTATTCCGACACCCCGGTTACCTTCCGTGGTATGAAATCCTGATGGGTAACCGGTTCCACATGAGAATGTGGATATTGAACTAACATTTCAATAAAAAAATAACCTTAATTATTATTTTGTGATGGGGATCGACATTTAATCGGCTTAACGAAATACTTCATGAAAGTGCAACATTCCGTCAGACACGGCATGCTTCCTTATTCCCAAAATGTGTAGAATAGGCGCAATTTCCCAGGATTCAGGAAGTCACATGTCAACCATGCAGGAAGTGGCAAAGAAAGCGGGCGTATCGAAAGCCACGGTATCGCGTGTTCTGTCAGGTAAAGGGTATACCAGCGAAGAAACCAAAACGCTGGTATATAAAGCCATTGAGGAGACAGGATATCGCCCCAATTTACTGGCGCGGAATCTGGCGACCAGCAAGTCGGAGTGCATCGGTCTGGTGGTAACCAATACCTTGTACAACGGCAGCTACTTTAATGAATTGCTTTCTCAGGCGGCGAAAAAACTGGAAGACAATGGCCGCCAACTGATTCTGGTTGATGGAAAGCACAGCGCCGAAGAGGAAAAAGCCGCCATTCAATTCCTGCTGGATTTACGCTGCGATGCCATCATCATCTACCCGCGTTTTTTAACGGTGGATGAAATGGACGAGATTATCGAGAAGCACAAACAACCGATAATGGTGGTAAACAGAAAACTGAGGAAGCATCAAAGTCACTGTATTTACTGTGATCATAAAGGCTCCAGCTACAAGACGACCCAATACCTTATTGAGCGGGGGCATCGGGATATTGCGTTTATTACCGGATCGCTGGATTCGCCGACCGCAATTGAGCGTCTTTCCGGCTACAAAGCAGCTCTGTCCAGCGCCAATATTGCGGTGCGTGATAACCTCATCGTTAAAGGAAAATGGACACCCGCCAGCGGTGCTATCGCCATTGACTCATTGCTCGCCGGTCAGGTGCCGTTCAGCGCGGTGATTGCCAGCAATGATGATATGGCGATTGGCGCGATGAAAAAGTTAAGCGAAATCGGTATTTCCGTACCGGATACGATTTCAATTGTGGGGTTTGATGATATTCCGACTGCGCCGTTCCTGAAACCCTCGCTATCCAGCGTCAAAGATCCAGTCAGCGATATGATCAGTGAAGTGATTAACCGATTGGTATCCATGCTGGACGGTGGGTATTTTTCAAAGGAAAATACCTTTTCTTCCGATCTGCTGGTCAGGGATTCCATACAGAATGGGCCTTTTTATATTGCGCCGTCAGATAAGGATGGTCAGTGACGCGGGGGATCATGAGTAACGTGATGCGATTTTTCCCAATGCGAAAATTCCCAGGCAATCCGCTTTCATTTCTCCGGCGCAAAACAGAGCTCAACTTCACTACAGCTTTCACAGGATGGCGATCGGCAGATCAGTTCCCCATCCCGTGACAGGCACACCTGACGATAGAAAAACTTTTTCCAGCGCATGTTCTGCGTGTTCATTTCAACCAGCGGCGCAAAGCAGATGCTCATCAACTCACGCAGTTCGGCCCGCGACGCCAGCCCTAAATCCTGCCATAGATGATTGAAACTCATTGATGCGCCAGCAATTAACCAGTGCATCGGCGCCGCTTCTTCATCCATATATTGCAAAAGCCAATTCGCCAGTTGTTCGCATTCCTGCTGGCGTGGCCGCAGTAACATACTCAGCAAGGCATCCTGCTGATCCAATGCCGCGGGACGTTCTGCCGCCTTACGTCCCACTCGCCGCAGCAGCCGTTGCCAGTCGTCATCGTTCAGATTCATTTGCGCAGGAAAGCGCGCCACACCGGCCAGATGATTGTCGACCAGATAGCGCAGCCATGCCAGCGGCGTGGGTGCGATTGTCATTATGCCACCCCCTGCTGGTTGACCTCCAACCGGGCACGCTGCATCCGCCATTGTTCCAGCGTTTCGCGTACTGGCTGCCATGCGCCGCTCACACAAGGTTCGATACCTTCAGTTTCCAACCGCTGCCAGGGCGTCAGCCCGATACGGACACAAAATACCGCTTTGACATCCGCCAGCAGGGCAACGAGCTGATCCAGCCGCTCTTCCGGCTCACCTTCCTCGCAGTCCGTCGGGCTTTTGCAGTAGCGCTGAGTGAAGCGTTCACCCAGCGGGATAATACCCGCGCGGGAAATACTGAAAATATGAAACCGATCCACATGACCAAAATGCCGATCGATGATTTCCCCTTGTCCGGTTGCAACCGCCACCAGACAGGCATCAGGCTCTTCCGATTCTCCCTGCGACGCGATGCTGGCCTGAATGCTCGCCCGGCGAAATAGCGCCGGCAGCCAGGACTCCTGCCGTTCAGGTAATGACGCCAGCGGAAACTCCTGGCTACGGTCTTCCCCCAACATCCCTATCGCATCGGCGCGGCACTGTTGGCAATGCGCCATTTGCGGCATATGCCGTCCGCACTGACTGCGCACTTCCCCCAGCGTTTCCGCATCCGGTTCACGCACGCCTTCCAGACCAAATCGGGTGCCATGTTCGGGTTTTGCGATCAGCGGCATCACGTTATGCAGCACCGCTCCCCACTGCCGCGCCTGCAAACTGACGTCACCAAGATGCGCGGCATTGATTTCCGGGATCAGTACGGAGTTCACCTTCACCATAATACCGTGCTCCGCCAGTTTACGAATGCCCTCGCCCTGCCGTTCAATCAGCAGATCGGCGGCGATACGCCCATTCAGTTTGTCGCCTTCGTACCACAGGCCGTCATAGATTTTTTCGGCAATCACCGCGTCAATGGCATTCACGGTAACGGTGACATGATCGACCCCGATATCCACCAGTCGATCGATGGCATCCGGCAGCATCAGGCCGTTGGTTGACAGACACAGTTTGATATCCGGCAATTCCGCCCGCAATCCTTCCAGCGTCTTGAACGTGCGGGCCATATTGGCCAGCGGGTCGCCCGGCCCGGCGATACCAATCACCGATAGCTGCGGGATCTGCGACGCGACATATTTCGCTTTGGCAATCGCCTGTTCTGGCGACAGAAGCTCCGAGACAACGCCGGGGCGGGATTCATTACTGCAATCGAACTTGCGGTTACAGTAGTTGCATTGCAGATTGCAGGCGGGCGCCACCGCCAAATGCATCCGGGCGTAGCGATGATGGGCCAGCGGAGAGTAACAAGGGTGACGGGACACTTTATCCGACTGCAAAGGGGTAAAATGTGCCGTATTCATCGGCCCGCATGACCGTTTACCTGAAAAAGATGCGTTGTCTGTCATATGCTTAACCTCAGTAATGAGCGACTTCACTTCTTTTTTGCAAACGGCATGCCGGGCGGAGAAAAATTAAAAGTGTTTATTAAATAAAGCGTTATGCGTTTTATCCCCACTGCGCCATAACTGACATTGTCCGACAATGTATTGAATGCGACATTCCCTGATTCTCCCGGCGTAAATTACGCTTAGGAAGAAATAGCCGGATAGCTCACATTCTCTGCATATTGATATTCATAATCTGAATACGATACGCCACCTGACGCGGCGTCATCCCCAGCAGGCGGGCGGCTTTGGCCTGTACCCAGCCGGTGCGTTCCAGCGCCGCAATCAGGCGTTGCCGCTCATCCTGAATATTTTCAATGCTGGGTTCATGGTTCATATTCGTGACAACGTCACTGGCGATTCTGTTGCGATTGAACGGCGCCAGCGCGTTTTCTTTGTAATTAAACAAAATGACATCCCGGTCGATCAATCCGTCCTCTGCCATTACCGCCGCACGCTCCAGACAGTTTTCCAGTTCGCGCACATTACCCGGCCAGTCATAGTTCATCAGTAAACGTATTGCGCCTTCACTGATATGCAGTTCCCGTCCCTGCCGTTTACTGAGCTTGGCGATCAGAAACTGGGCCAGATCCTGTACATCCTCAAGCCGTTCGCGCAGCGGCGGTAAAAAAATCGGCATCACATTCAGACGGTAATAGAGGTCTTCACGAAAATTCCCGGCTCTAACCTCATCTTCCAGATTCCGGTTGGTCGCCGCGATAATGCGCACATCCACACGCAGCGTTTCATCACCGCCGACGCGCTCCATTTCGCCTTCCTGCAAAATACGCAGCAGTTTGGTCTGAAACGATGCGCTGCTTTCGCCAATTTCATCCAGAAACAGCGTGCCACCATCCGCCAGTTCAAAACGCCCTTTACGCTGTTTGACCGCCCCGGTAAACGCCCCTTTTTCGTGGCCGAACAGTTCGCTTTCAAGCAACGAATCGGGCAAGGCCGCACAGTTGAATTTCACAAATGGCGTTCCGGCGCGTGGGGAGTTGTAGTGAATGGCGTTGGCGATCATCTCCTTACCCGTACCGCTTTCTCCCCGGATAAGCACCGTCGTATCCCAGCGCGACACCTGACGCATCAGGTCGAAGATATGCCGCATCGGCTGGCTTTTACCGACGATATTGTCAAAACCATACTGCTGCTGAACTTTTCGGCGCAGGCTGTCGCGTTCACTGCGCAATGCCTCGTTCTCCCCCTTGGCATGACCGATTAACCGGACCGTTTGGGCGATCAGATTCGCCACCATTTCCAGAAAACGGGTGCTGGAAGGCAATCTGTCCTCATGCAGTTCCATAGGCTGGGCAGCCAATACCCCGAGCGGCATGCCATCCGGGCCGGGAATGGGCACGCAGATAAAAGGCAAAGCATAGTCATAGAGGTTAAGGCGATCTAAAAAGCGCGGATCGTCCGATACCCGGGGCAACACCAGCGAAGTCCGCTGGCTCATCACGGTTCCCAGAATTCCCTCACCGACCCGATAGCGGACACCCCGTCCTCCTTTGATCACCTGCGCCCCCGCTCCCTGCAACGCTTCGATAAACAGCGCGGCGCGGTCTTTATCAAACAGGCAGACCATGCCGTATTGCATAAACGCATGGTCGTGCAACGCCTGGATCATCTCTTCCAGCGTATGCTGCACATCCAGCGAATGGCTCAACGCCACGCTGATTTTATGTAGCGCCACAACCTGTTGCTGTAAATCCAAACGCCGGGAAAACTGTTCTGTCGTCGGGAAATGTGCCATTTTTTATCCTCCCAGGGCTTCGGTGGTGAGGTATAAACCGTCAATCGGCAATATGAGCGTCATCAATGTGCTGCCGGATAGCGTTTGTTCGGTGGTGACCGACCCCCGCAGTTGCGACATGATCATCTGTATCAGGCGCAGCTCCATGCATTGTCCGGTTGCCAATATTTCCATCATCGGGCGATCCGCCTCCTGCACAGAAGGCGGCAGGTTATCCGTGACGCTAAAGTACAATTGCTGGCATTGCTGCCTGACCTGAATCGCGATCGTCACGTCATCGTGTATTTTTCCCGTTAACGCCAGACAGCGATCGAGCCACAGACTCAATGCGGTCAGAATCAGCGTTCGCTGGCTGCGCAGGGTTAAATCGGGCGCGGAACAAGACCATTCCAGCTTGCCGGCCCGCCCTATGCGATACCGGTAAATATCGGCCAGATCCGTCATCATGGCGGTGAGCGAAATACTGTCCTGCGATTCCTGATGCAAGGTCGGACGACACGCGGTCAGACGCGAGATAGCGTCTTTCCCTTCGTTCCACGCCGTGCGCAACGCGACATTATCGACATCGGGATTCAGCCGCAACGCGGCGGACAGCATGTTTAACGGACAACTGAGCTGAATTAACGCGGCATCCAGCGTTTCACGGATCGCCGCCATCATTTTGTTGACGCTAATCTGACGCTCAAGCTGGGATCGCCGCTCCTGCGTCATTTGTCGCTGCTGCTCGGTGCAATCGACAATCACCACCAACTGGCGTGGCGGCGCGCTGTCGGTAAAGTAGAGACTGGCTTCTTCATTGACGGCGTGCAGCGGCCAGCAACTCACCGAGAACCATCGCTGGACGCCGCGAATAACCAGCGGCGTCATGGCCGAAGGCTCGGTACGATTCAGGCAATCCAGCAACACCAGCGGTTCCTGTCCGTCACAATCGGCGCTGAGCGTTTTATAAGCCAGATTGTCCATCACGATGCTTTGCGGCCCTTCCACCACGACAACGGCCGCCGGAATGTTATTCAGGACGGCGGAAATCAGCGTCATCTGATTACGAACCCGCTGCGCCAGCGCGTAGCGCTCACTGATGTCTTTGTGCATTCCCAGATAATGCTCGATTTCCCCCTGCGCATTGAAGATAGGGGAAATCGTGATTTCGGCCAGATAGAGCGACATATCCTTGCGCTGGTTGATCAACTGACCGCTCCACGAATGGCCGCCTGAAATCGTCTCCCACAGAGACTGATATACCGAAACGGGCGTCTGATGGCTGGAGAGCAGATTATGATTGGCGCCCATTAATGTATGCAGCGCGTAGCCGCTCAGTTCACAAAAGGCGGGATTGGCATACACAATATTTGCCCGAGGATCGGTAATAGAAATCGCCACTGAAGACTGTTCAACGGCCGTATGAAAGAGCGCCGCATGCAGCCCCTTTCCTCCCAGCGATGATGTAATCAGGTGCACATCATCCAAGACTAACGATGAACTCATCCCGGCCCCTCCGGTTTGCATAACGCGTTCTGTCGGCTTCATGACAAATTGTCAGATTGCGGAACAGACATCGAACGACATGAAATACCCTTATGGAAAGTGCAAGATTTATTCCCTTCTGCGAAGAAATCGCAAAAACATTGATCATGGTGTGGGTTTTTACCGCTATTGCCCTTTTTCTCGTTGCCTGTGATCGGTATCACGCTATTACCCACTCCTGTGTTGCCCACTTTTGGCGCAGCTTTTTGCACCTTGATTGCCCATTTATTGACCAGAACAAGCTGGCACGCCTTTCGCAATACCCCTCTGGGAATCTCGACCTGTGGGGGATCAATGAAAGAGATACTGTTAATCATGCTGGCCAATATTCTGGTCAACAATGTCGTACTGGCGCGCTTTTTGGGGCTCTGTTCCTTTATGGGCGTAACGAATCAGGTCAAGGCTGCCGTGGGGATATCCATTGCGACCACGGTGGTCATCACGCTGGGTTCCGCATTAGGCTGGGTGATTGAATTCTGGATACTGGCTCCGCTCGATCTGGTTTACCTGCGTTTGCTGTCCGTCATTCTGGTTATTGCGTCGCTGGTACAGTTGATTGAGATGGTGATTGCAAAATACAGCCCGCCCCTCTACCGCTCACTGGGTATTTTTCTTCCGCTGATTACCACCAACTGCGCCGTGCTCGGTGTGGCGCTGCTGGTTCTTCAGGATCAACTGAGCTTTACGCACAGCGTACTCTTTGGTTTTAGCGCTTCGCTGGGCTATTCGCTGGTCATGATTATTTTTGCCGGGCTGAGAGAGCGGCAGGCCAGCGCCCTCCCGCCGCTGCTGTTCAAAGGTACGCCGCTCAATTTTATTACCGCCAGTATTCTGGCGCTGGCCTTTACCGGCTTTGCCGGATTGTCATCATAAGGAGACGGAGATGTTGATACTGACTTTACTCGCTATTCCGCTCATCTCCGCGATGATCGGCGCATTGCTGGGTTATGCCGCAATCTACCTGAAAATAGAAAGTGACCCGATGGTTGATAGCATTGTGGCGTTACTACCAAGCGGACAGTGTGGTCAGTGCGGCTATCCCGGCTGTCGTCAGGCCGCGGTCGCCATGGCCAGCGGCGAAGCAGCCGTTACCATCTGCTCTCCCGGCGGCAACGTTGTCGCGCAGCGCATTGCCGCCCTGATGGGCATCAGTCTGGACGAGGACAGCGTTAAAGGGCCGATGGTGGCGATGATTAACCCCCAGGACTGTGATGGCTGCGGCCGTTGCTCAAAACAGTGCGCCTTCGATGCGATTATTGGCGCCACTCGCCAAGTACATGGCGTACTCAGTGAAGACTGTACCGGTTGCGGCACCTGCATAGACATTTGTCCGCAAAACGCCATTCACCTTTACGCCGATCCGCATCTTACCCCCATTGTCGCCAAACCCGGTTTCGCGCCGCGACAGGAGCCCAGCTATGCTTAAAGCCCTCACGACGCCCCACGGCGGCATCCGTCCTTATAGCCATAAATCCTTAACCCGCGGACTGGCTATTCGCCCGCTTCCCATGCCGGAGAAACTGACGCTGCCGCTGCGCCAGCACACCGGCGCGCCCGCTATTCCGCTGGTAAAGATTGGTGACACCGTCACGTCAGGTCAGTGTCTGGCCCAGCCGTTTGGCCGGATGTCCGCACCGGTGCACAGCCCGGCAGAGGCGCTGGTGACGGAAATCGTGACCGGGGATACCGGATATATTCAACTGCGAACGCTGCCGGCCACATCAAACGCCAGCCGGCTGGCAACCACGGAAGACAGCAGCACCGATAGAATGCTCTCGCTCATCGCCCAGGCCGGTATCGTCGGTATGGGCGGCGCCATGTTTCCGGCAGCGGATAAAATCCGGCTGGCGATGCGTCACGAAATCAAGTACCTGATCATCAACGGCGGCGAATGTGAACCTTATATCACCGCCGACGAACGCATGATGCAGGAGCAGGCAGAATTTTTGCTCGGCGGGATCCGCTATCTCCAGCAGTTGACCAGGGCCCGCCGGGTCTATATCGGCATTGAAGATAATAAACGCGAGGCCATTCTGCGTCTCGATCGCCTGTGTCAGGATGAATCCGATATCGATGTGGTTGCGCTGCCGTCCCTCTATCCCATGGGTTCCGCCAAGCAGCTGATAGAAGCGGTAACCGGGCAGCAGATCCCCCATAACAAACGCTCGCCGGAAATGGGCGTACTGGTTCAGAACGTCGGCACCTGTATTGCCATCTTCCATGCTATCCGCTTCCGTCAGCCGCTGACCCATCGGGTCATTACCGTCAGCGGCCGGGCGATTGAAGAGCCCGGCAACCTGCTGGTGCCGATCGGCACGCCGATCAACACCATTATTGCCGCCTGCGGCGGACTAAAAAGCACGCCGGCCCGGATGATCCTGGGGGGACCAATGATGGGGCGGGCGACAACCGATCTCAATGCCCCCATCACTAAAGGCACCAGCGGTTTGCTGTTGCTGACCGAAGATGAAATTCCCCAGCCGCACAGCAGCGCCTGTTTACGCTGCGGTCGCTGTGTGGATGCCTGTCCGATGGGGCTGCCGCCGCTGGCGATACTGGCCGAACTGAAGATCGACGAACTGAATAACGCCCGCGATCTGGGGCTGAACAGCTGTTTACTTTGCGGCTCCTGCTCGTGGGTTTGCCCTGCCGTTCTGCCGCTGACCCAGTTTTTCGACTGGGGACAACAACAATTACGGCTGGAACAGCGCCGGGATAATAAACTACAGCGCGCCAGCGCCAACAGCCTGCGGCGGCAGGAACGCCTTGCCCGCGAGGCCGCCGAAAAAGCAGCGGCGAAAGCGGCCAGACCGTCCCGACGCCGTAGCGCGACACCCGATGCGCCGATGGAGGGCTCCGCATGTTGACGTCACCTCATGTTCATCAGGGACTCAGTACCCAGAACCTGATGCATAAAGTCAATCTGGCATTGATGCCGGTGGTTTTGCTGGGGATTATCCAGTTTGGCGCTCCCGCGTTGATGCTGATGTTCACCAGCATCGTCGCGGCATTGCTGTGTGAAGCATTGTGCCTGCGGGCCAACCCGGCGTCGCTCGGTCATGTATTTGACGGCAGCGCACTCCTCACCGCCCTGCTGTTTACCCTCAGCCTGCCCCCTCATGCGCCGCTGTGGCTGGGCGCGTTCGGCTCTGCGATCGCCATCCTGCTGGGTAAGCATATTTATGGCGGACTGGGGCAAAACCTGTTCAATCCGGCCATGCTGGCGCGCGTCGTGGTGCTGATTGCCTTTCCGGTACAAATGACGCACTGGATCGAGCCTACCGAGTTCTGGAACGGCGCGGTCTATTCCCTGCATACCGATGGCACCACCAGCGCCACCTTGCTCGGTGCGTTCCGAGAACACACATCGGCCACGTTCTCATGGGAAAACGCGCTGATAGGCACCCATAACGGCAGCTTCGGCGAAACCTCCACCCTATTGTTGGCACTGAGCGGCCTGTGGTTATTGCAACAGCGGGTGTTCAGCTGGCATGCCCCTGTCGCCATGCTGATCGGCTGTCTGCTGCCGGGGCTGATCCAGTGGTTTATCGCCCCGCAATCCATTTTGCCGCCGCTGGCGCAGCTCACGACCGGCGGGTTGATGCTCGGCGCCATCTTTATCATCACCGATCCGGTCACCGGCCCCGGTAGTCCACTTGGCCGCCTGTATTACGGCGCGCTGGCAGGCTTTCTGGTCTGGGCCATTCGCAGCTTTGGCAATTATCCCGAAGGCGTCGCCTTTGCCATCCTGCTGGTGAACGCCATTACCCCGTTGATCGATAGCTGGACCCGTCCGCGGGCCTATGGCTATCGGACACAGAAGGAGAAATAACAATGGCCTCCGCTTTAGACTCCGGGCTGCGCTGGCCGCCGCGCAGCCATCCCATCAATCTGAGTCTGTTGCTCGGGACCTTTACCCTGCTAATCAGCCTGATGATTGCCGGGGCCTGGTGGGCAACCTATACCGAGATTGAACTGCGTCATCAGGAGGATACCCAGCGCCAGCTCGCGGCGGTTTTCCCCGACGCGCTGCATGACAATCCACTCAGCGGCAGCGAAGTCACATTAACGCTGGACGGCGCGCCGGTGCGCGTTTATCGGGCCACCCGGCAAGGCAATCCCAGCGGCGTCGTAATGTTCGGCGGCGAGAAAGGTTACAGCGGCATCATCAGCCTGCTGATCGGGATCGATGCCAACGGTGAACTGACTGGCGTGCGAGTGATCTCCCACACGGAAACGCCAGGGCTGGGCGACAAAATCGAGTTGAGCCACGGTAACTGGATCCTGGGGTTTAATGGCAAATCGCTGCAAAACACCACTGAAAAACAGTGGCACGTTAAAAAAGACGGCGGCGATTTCGATGCGTTCACTGGCGCCACCATTACCCCGCGCGCCGTAGTGAAGGGCGTACACCAGACGCTGCAACTGTTCCAGCGCCATCGTGCTGAATTGCTTGGTTTGAGCGAGGAAAAATCCCATGAGTGAAATAACGGCAACACCGCCGGCGGAGCGTCCGGCCTACCGTGACATTCTCGTCAGCGGCATCTGGACCAATAACATTACCTATGTACAGATCCTCGGTCTGTGCCCGTTGATGGCCGTGACCACCACCGCCACCAACGGTTTCGGGATGGGCATCATGACCACCGCGGTATTGGTGGGGGCGAATCTGCTGGTGTCGCTGCTCCGGCATCTGACGCCGCATCAGATCCGTATTCCGGTTTATATCCTGATCATCTCCAGCCTGGTGACGGTGCTCGATCTGTCGATGAACGCCTGGATGCATGACCTGCATAAAATTCTTGGGCTGTTTATTCCGCTGATCGTGGCGAACTGCGCGCTGCTGGGCCGGGCGGAATCCTTTGCCGCCCATAATCCGCCGTTCGCCGCCACGCTGGACGGCATGGCGACGGGGTTGGGCTTTACCCTTGGGGTGACGTCAATGGGGGCAATTCGCGAGATTATCGGTAGCGGAACGCTGTTTAGCGGCGCGGAGCTGCTGCTCGGTCCGCAATTTCATTTTCTGGAAATGCATCTGTTGCCCGATTATGACGGTTTTCTGCTGATGCTGTTGCCCCCCGGCGGTTTTGTGGTGATGGGATTGGTGCTGGCAGGCATTCGCGGCGTCAAGGTGTGGCGCTACGGCACTGACGTACTGAAGAAAGACGGCGGCGCCAGTCCGGGTTGCGGCGCCGGATGCGGAGGCTGCCACGGATGAAATTCACCATCGCGCATGCCAACGGCTACCAAAGCCGTTGTATCGACATGGATCTGCCCGCGCCCGTCACCTTACGCGAGGCGTTTCTGGCATCCCCTTTGCCGGCGCTGTTTCCCTGGCTCGATCCGGATGTGCATCGCATGGGCGTCTTTGGACGTCTGTGCCCCGCCGACAGTGAAGTACATGAAGGCGATCGGGTAGAAATCTACCTGCCGATTGAACGTGCCGCCCAAGAGGCGGACGACGATGAAGCGTAATTTAACCGTCCTTTTCTGAGATTCTTTTAAGGAGAATATAAACCATGAGCACTATCGGCATTTTCTTCGGTACTGATACCGGCAAAACCCGTAAGATCGCCAAACTGATCAAACAGAAACTGGGAGAACAGGCGGCTGAGCCCGTGAACATCAATCGCGCCTCCGTTGACGATCTGCTGGCTTATGATGTGCTGATCCTTGGCACGCCTACGCTGGGCGACGGTCAACTTCCCGGTCTGGACGCCGAGTGTATGAGTGAGTCCTGGGCCGAATTTGCGGACGATCTGGCCAATGCCGATCTCAGCGGTAAAACCGTGGCGTTGTTCGGACTCGGCGATCAGGTCGCCTACCCCGATGCCTTTGTCAACGCGCTCGGTGAGCTCTATGACATCGTCAGTGAAGCCGGCGCCAACATCATCGGCACATGGCCGGCCGAAGGTTACACGTTTACCGACTCCTCCGCGCTGGAAAACGGCAGTTTCGTCGGTCTGGTGCTGGATCAGGATAATCAGCAGGATCTGACGGAGGCGCGGGTGGCACAATGGGTCAGTCAGCTTCAGGCCGCATTCTGATTTTATCGCCTCGAACGTGCCTGCCCTGGCAGGCATCACACTGTTTTTTTAAAGAGATTCACTGGGCCTCGACGCTGATATGCAGCGTGATGGCCGCATTTACCGCGCGCCGATCGTCGCCAGCCACTGGCGTTGGTACTGCTGGCGCCGGGTCTCCTGCCACTGTTCGCGGATTTGCGCCAGTGCCTGCGCTTTGGGGACTTCGCTTGCGGGTTGGATAGCTTCACACCATAGAATATGCAGCCCCATTGCCGTTTCCACGATCGGGCTGAGCGTATCCGTCCGCATGGAAAAAAGCATGGCGTCCAATTCCGGGTAAAGCATGCCGCGCTTTATCCACCCCAGTTTGCCGCCTTCCAGCGCCGTCGGACACTCGGAAAAACGCACGGCCAGGCGGGCGAAACGGCGGGGGTCCATCTGCAACCGACGTTGCAGCGCCGCCATGCGGTCGGCTACGATCGCCCGCGTTGAATCCGCCTGTGCGTCGTCAATCACCAGCAGCAAGTGATGCGCCAGACGTTTCTCCGGTTGCTGAAAGCGATGCACATTCTGCTGATACCATGTTTCAACCTCACCGTCGCTGACCGGCGGCGCCTGCCCGGCGACCGCATCCAACACGGCAGTTAATGTCGCTTCATGCGCCAGCGCCTGTCGCAGCCCCGCGTCATCAATACCGGCATGTTGCAACGCCGCCAGCCAGGACGGTTCATCATCGAAAAACGTGCGCAGAACATATTGCGCGCTCATGATGCCGTTTTCGTCCACCCGGATACCCTGCTGCTCCGCCCGTTCGCTGATGGCGCGTTCCAGTTTCCACTGGCGCGCCAACTGGATGACAAATAAACGCTGCTGTTCTTCCGTTTGTTGCCACGGCAGGCACTGATGCAGCGATAAGGAAAGCTTCAGACGGGAATAACGCTGCCACATGGGAAGCGTTTCAACATTACAGGCCGTCATGATCAATGGCCTCCAGTGCGTGTTCCGGTACCTGCAACAATGTCCCGCCAAACAGGACGATGAACTGCATCGGGCATGTGTCGTGTTCAACGCCCATGACCTGACCGACATCCCCGGCCTGCACGCGGATATGGTGATCGGTAGCCAGAATCATCGAGGCGGAAACCCAGTCGCCATATTGAAACGCGCCCTCAACCCACGGCGCACTGGCCGGAATCAACTCGTGTTCGCGGCACCCGACGATACGATCATCATCAATAAAATGGACCTGATAGATGATGTTATCCTGCAAAAACGTCCCCCATTCGCGCACATAGCCGATGGCGCCGCGCCGCACCAGCAGCTCGCCGCGTGTTTTGTTCGGGAACGTCCCGTCGTTACGTACGCTCCTGATCACCCGCACCGCCTCACCAAACGCAAACCGGGGTTTCATGTTACGTCTCCTTCATCATCCAGTAATAGCCAGGGAATGAAACAGCGGACGGTACGTTGATATACTTTCAACTCTGAACGTTCACGCAATTCACCGCTGACGACGAACAGATAACTTTCCTGCAACATGGTCCGCACCTGATCCAATCGAAACTGTTGGCGTTGTTGCGGGGGCATCGGCGGTTCTTCCGCAGGACGGTATTGCCGCAAACGGCGGCTGAAGGCATGCAGGATATGCAGATGCCGGACCCGCACCTGTTGCGCATCAAAAGGGATTGCAAAAAAACGCAGAAAATCCTCGGCGCTTTCCAGCTGACTCACGCCGGGCAGTTCATCAAACCAATCCATAACGCTACCTCTTAGACTCGCTTACCCCACCGCGATACATCACTTGCGCATTATCGACGCTCAGACCACGTTAAGCGCCCGCGTCGGTATCTCCGATAGCCCCTGATAAAGATGGCAAAGCTCATCCGCGGTAGGGCTACGCTTACCGGTTTCAGCGAACGTCCGTAGCGCCTGCTGGATCAGCGGGATCTGCGTGTCATTCACCGTCAGACCAAGCTGCGAGAAAATCGCTTCCAGCGCCCGCCGCCCGGAGTGTTTCCCCAGCACCAGTTGATGCTGGCGCCCCAGTATCTGCGGGGCGATGCTTTGATAACTTTCGACATCTTTCAGCAGGCTGGCGACATGGACACCGGATTCATGTGTAAATACCCGTTCGCCGACCAGCGGCTGCCGATAGGGGATGGTTTCGCCCGCAGCCCGGGCAACCTGCTCGCAAAGCGCCGGTAGCCGTGTGGCGTCAATGTGCGTATCGCCCAGCTGCGTGTGTGACAGCGCCAGCACTACCTGCTCCAGGGCAGCGTTACCCGCCCGCTCTCCCAACCCTAAAACGGTAGTGCTGACGTGTGTCGCGCCCGCTCGCACCGCGGCCAGCGTATTCGCCGTCGCCATGCCAAAATCGTTATGAGCATGAATTTCCAGTTCGCCGGACCAATAGCGCCGCAGCCGTTGAATTTGCTGAAAGGCGGAAAACGGATCGAGTAACCCCAGCGTGTCGGCAAAACGCATGCGCTGTGCTCCCGATAAACGGGCCGTTTGCGCAACGGCCGCCAAATCTTCTTCACTGGCGCGCGAGGCATCTTCGCCCCCGATACACACACGCAGCCCCAGCGATAATGCAAACCGGGTCAGTTCCCCCAATTGCCGCAGCATATCCGGCCATGGCAAACCGACCTTGTACTGCCGTAAACAGGCAGAAACGGGCAGCGAGATGTCCACCCAGTTCACACCCAATGCCGCCGCCTGCCGAATGTCTCCCTCATTCAACCGGCACCAGGCCATCAGGGTGACGTCGGGTAACGTCTGGCGAATGCGATAAATGCGCGCGCACTCCTCTTCCCCCATCGCCGGGGTGCCGACTTCCAGCTCAGGCACCCCCGCCTTGACCAATGAGGAGGCAATAGCCAGCTTTTCATCGGCGCTGAACGCGACGCCGGGACTTTGTTCGCCATCGCGCAGCGTGGTGTCGTTAATGACAATGGGTTGCATGAGCGAAACCTCCCTGATTAGCCCCAGGCCGGCATGAACGCGCCGGGTTTATCCTGCTGCCAGTACGGGGACAGGGCGCGCAACCGATCAACGATCGCAGGCAACTGTGCCAGGACATAGTCGATTTCCCGCTCGCGCGTATAGCGCGACAGTGAAAAACGAATGCTGCCGTGCGCGGCGGTATACGGAATGTCCATGGCCCGCATCACATGGGACGGCTCTAATGAACCCGAGGTACAGGCGCTGCCGCTGGAGGCGGCGATACCGACCTGATTGAGCATCAGCAAAATGGCTTCACCTTCAATAAACTCAAAGGCAATATTAAGCGTATTCGGCGTGCGCGGTTGTTCGCCGCCCATCACGCGGGTACCCGCGATAGCTTGCAACCCCGCCTCCAGCCGATCGCGCAGCGGCGCAATGCTGGTCATCATCATCGGCAGATGCAGCGCGGCTAATTCGCTCGCCATGCCCATCCCGACAATACCGGCAATATTTTCCGTTCCCGCCCGCCGAGCGCGCTCCTGATGCCCGCCGCGCAACAGCGGACGAAAACGAGTACCGCGCCGCAGCCACAGACAGCCGGTGCCTTTCGGACCGTGGATTTTATGCGCCGAACAGGAAAGCATATCGATCCCGGAGTCCGCGACGGCAATCGGCACTTTCCCGACGGCCTGCACCGCATCACAGTGAAACAGAATGCCGTGCTCATGGGCGAGTTGCGCCATCTGCTCAATCGGGAACAATACGCCCGTTTCGTTATTTGCCCACATGGCCGTCACCAGCGCCACGCCGTCATGCAGTAAGGCTCGATACACATCCAGATCGAGCGCACCCTGCTCGTTGACGCCCAGCCGATGAATTTTATATCCCTGCCGTTCCAGATGTTCGCACACCGCCAGCGTCGCCGGATGTTCGACGGCGGTGGTAACGATCTCGCGACGGGACGGAAAAGCCTCCGCGGCCGAAAGGATCGCGGTAGAGGTGGCTTCCGTCGCACAAGAGGTAAAAATCACTTCGCTGTCATAGCGAGCGCCCAACAGGCTGGCGACCTGTTCACGGGCACGGGCCAGCGCCCGGCGGGAAGGTTCGCCGAAATCGTGGATGGATGACGGGTTACCATATTGGTCCTGCAAAAATGGCAACATGGCTTCCAGCACCATCGGATCAATACGGGTAGTGGCATTGTTATCCAGATAAATGGGTTTCATTGTGCGCATTCCTTGAAGGCTGAAGAATGAATAATTATCCGGCGACAACCGGATCATCGGCGATAACACGAATGAAGCAGCCCAGCCGTTCCAGCAGTTTCTGCTGGAGCCAGCCCAACGTCATATCCGTCATCATGCAGCCATGGCAACTTCCCGACAGAGCAACCCGCACTTCGTTTTCCGTCACGTCCAGTAGCGTGATATCACCGCCATCCATCAGGATATGCGGGCGCAGCCCGGCAATAACGTCTTCGACCGCCAGCCACTGCTGACTCTTTTCTTTTACGCTCTCAACAGCCGGCCGGTCGCCGGCCGCAGCCAGAATGTCGCTCAGCGTCTGTTCGATTTTTTCGTGACAGGCGGTACATCCTCCGCCCGCCTTGGTGTACTGGATCACCTCTTCCAGCGACGTCAGCCCGTTGGTCAGCACCGCACGTTTGATTTGTCCTTCATCAACGGCAAAGCATTTGCAGATCAATGCGCCTTCCTCATGATCGTCATCCAGCGTTTCGCCACGATAGTTGGCAATCGCGACGCGCAGGGCCTCCTGCCCCATGACCGAACAGTGCATTTTTTCTGGCGGCAGGCCGTCGAGATAATCGGCAATGTCCTTGTTGGTGACCTGCGCGGCCTCCTCCAGCGTTTTGCCGATTATCAATTCGGTCAATGCGGATGACGAGGCAATGGCGCTGCCGCAGCCGAAGGTCTGGAATCCGGCCTCCTGGATCACTTCGCTATCGGGATCGACCCGCAACATCAGTCGCAGAGCATCACCACAGCTGAGAGAACCGACATCGCCTACCGCATTGGCCTGCTCGACGACACGGGCGTTGCGCGGATTAAAGAAATGTTCTTTTACCTTCTCAGAATAATTCCACATGCTCACTACTCCCGTTCATAAACGACTTATGCTGTTGATACTTCGCATGAACCACTATCACATCGGCATCCCAGAGGTTGAAATTCGACCCAGACGCCCTGCGTATCCGAACTGATACGGGCCTGCGCCAACTGTTGCCAATGCGGCGCAGAAGCCAATAGCCGCAACCCTGCGATTTCACGGCATTCTTCACCGGGTAACGCCTGGGAACGCCATATCATCTGCAATGACCAGCCCCGGCAGGCATCCCCTCTGACGACCAGCGCCAGCCCGGCGATGGTTTGTCCGTGCTGCTGCTGACGTAGACGGAGTTGATTTAGCGTCATCGCATCGATATGCATCATGGTTTTGCTCCTGTAGCTGTCATTTATCATTCTGCAAATGTGATACCAGTCACAAAAATGTTTTTTATCAGCAAGATAGCGTTTAACGCGGTGGTTGACCTGCGACATAAACAGCGGCAATTGTCGGTTTTGTCGCACTGCTTACAAGTCCCCCTCATACCACCCGCTTTCCTGCATCATGACGTTAAAACGGTTGCGGTCTTTCTGCCGTGGGGATTTTCTAATGCGTCCGTCGTCGCATAGCGCCTGCGCATCCGCCAGCAGCATGGCAATCGGCGTATTCATCTGTACATTGACCGCGCGTACGCCGATACCCAGCAGTTGGCGGAAAGCCGTTTCCCCAACGGCGGTGCAATACAACGAAAAACATCCTTCCACCGCGTTGATGCGACTGATGAGCTTATCTTCGTTGTGTCCCTGACAAACGGTGAAATCGGCGACTTCCAGCAATTGCACTTCATCACCGCGAACGCCGTAAATCGCCAGCCGGGGCGAAGAGCCAAAATGTTGATCGACCACGCGGAGATCGACGCTGGCAAATGCGATACGAATGATCCAGCTATCGGCGCAGGGAATGGCTAATTGACGGGCTAAATGCCTCATGGCCGCTCCTCCATGACGGGGTCCTGAACCGGAGTCAGTGAAAAATCCTGCTTCAGCGGCGAATGATAAACGGGCATTTCGCGGTGCGCCTGACACATGGCATTAGCCAGCTCGAACAACGTGTCGCGAATACCGCTGTATCCCTGTCGCAAACGGCGAAACTCGCCGATGCGGTCAAACAACGGAAAACCGATGCGAATCAGCGGCAAGTGGTATTTTTCCGCCAGTAGCGCCCCATGAGAATTGGCGCACAGCAAATCAATCCGCTGAGCACGCAGTCTGTCTTCCACATCCTCCAGATCGCCAATCTGGACTTCCGGGACCGGCAGTGACGATAAGCCCGGCTGATTCGCCGGGGCGACCACGCACTGTGGCCGGATCCCCTGACTGATGGCAAAATCCAGCCAGGCCGCCAGCAGATCGCCCTCTGCCGCAATCGCCAGTCGTTTATCCTGCAACCAGACATGCGTATCGATCATCGCATCCTGCAACTGGCCGCGCTGGCGCTCGATCCAGGCGGGAACCTCCCGCCCTGAGATCATTTGCAGATGCTGGATAAAGCGATCGCATTGATCCATCGTCATCAGATGCGGCATCCAGAATGACGGCGTCTGACAGCGGTTCTCCAACAGACGGGCCGCCCGCTGGAGCGAAACGCCAATGGCAATCGTGGAAACGCTCTGCCCCATCTGTTCCAGTTCACGTACCGATGTTCCGCCCTGCGTGAGCGCCAGGAAATCCCCTTCGGCCAGATGCCCATCCAGCGATCCGGCCAAATCCGGCAGCACGATCGGTTGCAGGCCAAACGCTTCCACATAGCTGCGGATCAGTTCATGATCGCCGGGCGTCAGCATATGCCCCAGCAGCAGATTCACTCGTTTTTTGCGTATCCCTTTCGGCATCGTCGCCGGCACACACTGTTCAATGACGCTTTCCAACACCGCGGCATAGCCATTCTCCATCGATCCATAAAAATCCGGCGAACTGGCGGTGACAATAGCGACAGACTGGTATTTGGGATGCTCGGTACGGAACTGGCGTAACGCAAACGCGAGGTCGGCGCCCTGCGCTTCAGACAAGCCGGTGCTCAATATCACGATAAGCCGCGGATTGTGGCGCTCGCACAGTACCGACAACGCCGTCAATACGTTATTGTTCGCCCCCATGATGGTGGTAATGGGGTCCATCGCCGTTGTTTGCAGCGGAATAGGTTCATGAAAATGCTGGATAAAAAACACTTTTGCAAAGGCACTGCATCCCTGTGCGCCGTGAACCAGTGGAATACAGCCATCCAGTCCCATGCTGGCTAAAATGGCGCCCAGCGGCTGTCCGCTTTTAATCGGACTGGTCGCCAGAGGTTTGACTGACTTGAGGATCTGAGCCATTGAATTTCTCCTTACTCAGTGTTGCCAGGGGGCCCGGCGACTGACCTGCGACCAGATGGGGCTTTCCAGCGTGAGACAGAGCTGGCGGGCGAGCGTCACGATGCCCTGATACCCGGCAAAGGCGTGTTCCCGTTCCTGATTGATATCCAGAAATGGCAGGCGAGCCTTGTAGGCGGTGTACATATTGCGGCCACCGGCAATCATAATGTCGGCGTTGTAACGGTAAGCGGTATCCAGCAACAGGCGGGCATTACCGTCATCCAGCATGATCGCGTTCTCTCCCATCAGTTCGCGAATGCGGAATTTATCCTCTTCCGTCGATTTTTTCGTTCCGGTAGCAACCACATCCAGCCCCAGATCCTGTAGCGCCGACACCACCGACCAGGATTTCACCCCGCCGGTATACAACAGCGCGCGTTTACCTTTCAGACGCTGACGATAAGGAGCCAGCGCCTGATTGGCCGCCCGCTCTTCTTGTTGGATCAGCGTTTCGGCGCGGGCCTGTAAATCGTCGTCCCGCAGTAAACCAACCAGCGTACGCAATGAGGCGGACATTTCCCTGACGCCATAAAAACTGCCCTCAAACCAGGGCGTGCCATAGTGCAGTTCAAGATAGCGGGCGACGTTAATCAACGCCCGCGAGCACACCAGCATGTTGGCTTCGGTGCGATGCAAGGTCTGAAGCTCGGCAAAGCGGGCATCACCGGATAAACTACCCAGTACGCGAATGCCCAACTGATCCAGCAACGGCAGGACATGCCAGAATTCTCCGGCAATATTGAACTCGCCGATTAAACCAATACTGTGGCCTTTTTCTTCCGGGATGGCGAAATCTGCCGGCCAGGGCGCAGGCTCCCGTTGACCCACCACCTTCTTCGCCACGACCTCGCCCGCGATGCGGTTACCCAGATTCTTGCTGCCGTAAAACCCGGCGGCATCAATCGCGATGACGGGAATATGATTAACCTGTTCCGCCGCACGGCACACGGCTTCGATATCATCGCCCTCCATCGCCGGAACACAGGTATTGTAGATAAACACCGCCGCCGGGCTGTAGCGTTCAACAATATGCCGGATAGCGTGGAACAAGCGGCGTTCACCGTGTCCCATAATCACGTTCTGCTCGCTCATATCGGTGGTGAATCCCAGACGATTAATCTGTGGTCCGGAACTATGGCTGCCGCGGTTATCCCAGGAACTGCCCGCGCACCCGATGGGGCCATGAACCAGATGGGCCACATCGGTAATCGGCAACAATGTGATCTGCGCACCGTCAAACGCACAGCCGCCTGCCGCCGTCCCCGGTTTGGGGGCGCTGCAACCAGATTTCTGACCGCCATTATGATCGCAGGCCGGCTGATCCATTAACGCCACGATTTCGCTATTTCTCATTACTTACCTCGGCACGGTTAATGTGACTGCATGAAGAACATTGCAATTGGCGCGCCATAGGGTATTTAATTGATTTTTAATAAATTATCATTGTAGGTTGTGCGACAAAACCCACAATGATTGTCAATCCCCATCATCCGAGGAGAAAGAACCGGCAAGCAAGATCCACAGTAAACGCTATGCTTTTTATCGCATCTATTGGATTCATTAACAGGACAACCCGTCATGCAGGACTATGCTTCCCCCGTCACCGCCTCCGTCAGTGCCCAAACCCTCATTCACACGCTGACCGACATTGTCGGTAAATCTCATATCCTCACCGATAAACATAAAACGGAGCGTTACCGCAAAGGTTTCCGTTCGGGTCAGGGCGAGGCGCTGGCAGTGGTATTCCCCGCCTCGCTGCTCGAACAGTGGAACGTATTCAAAGCCGCCATTGAAGCGGGCCGCATCGTGCTGATGCAGGCGGCCAATACCGGTCTGACAGAAGGTTCCACGCCGAGTGGTGAGGGATACGACCGTGAAATTGTGATCATCAATACCCTGCGGCTGGATAAAATTCAGCTGCTGGATAAGGGGCAACAGGTTGTGGCGCTGCCGGGCAGTACGCTATGGCATCTGGAGCGAATATTGAAGCCGCTGGGCCGCGAACCACATTCAGTGATCGGCTCTTCCTGCATCGGCGCGTCCGTGATCGGCGGTATTTGTAACAACTCCGGCGGCTCACTGGTGCATCGTGGCCCGGCCTATACCGAAATGGCGCTCTATGGGCGGGTTAATGAACAGGGACAGGTGGAACTGATTAATCATCTGGGGATCGATCTGGGCAACACGCCGGAAGAGATTCTGACCCGTCTGGAGTCACAGCAATACCGCGAGCAGGATGTGATCCACGACGAACGTCAGGCATCCGACCATGAATATGCCGAACGTATCCGTGATGTCGATGCGGATACGCCATCGCGCTTTAATGCCGATGAGCGACGCTTGTTTGAAGCCGCCGGCTGCGCCGGGAAATTGTCGGTTTTTGCCGTCCGTCTGGATACGTTCCCGGCGGAAAAATCCCAGCAGGTGTTCTACATCGGCACCAATCAACCCCAGGTGTTGACCGAACTGCGCCGTCATATCCTTTCCCGCTTTAACAACCTGCCGGTGGCGGGTGAATATATGCATCGCGATATTTTCGATATTGCCGAAAAATACGGTAAAGACACGTTTGTCATGATCGACAAGCTGGGTACCGATAAAATGCCCCTGTTTTTTAATCTGAAAGGAAGGATGGACGCCCTCTTTGGCAAAGTGCCCTTTCTGCCGTCGCATCTGGTGGATCGCACCATGCAGGGCCTCTGCCATCTGCTGCCTTCCCATCTGCCTGAGCGCCTGAAAACCTATCGCGATCGTTTTGAACACCATCTGATGCTGAAAATGGCCGGTAACGGCATTGAAGAGGCTCGCCAGTGGCTGGAGCAGTATTTTCGCGACGCCGACGGTGAATTTTTCGTCTGCACGCAGGAAGAAGGCGCCAAAGCCTTTCTGCACCGGTTTGCCGCGGCGGGCGCCGCGATTCGCTATCACGCAGTACATAGCGACGAGGTGGAAAACATCCTGCCGCTGGATATCGCCCTGAAACGTAACGATCAGGAATGGTTTGAGCACTTGCCGGCGGAATTCGACGATATGCTGGTACACCGTCTGTATTACGGCCACTTCATGTGCTATGTCTTCCATCAGGATTACATTGTGAAGAAAGGCGTTGACGTGCATAAGCTGAAAGAGAAAATGCTGGCCCTGCTCGACCAACGCGGCGCAGAGTACCCCGCCGAGCATAACGTCGGGCATTTGTATCAGGCCAAGCCTCAGTTAAAGGCGTTCTACCAGCATAATGATCCGACCAATAGCTTAAACCCGGGAATTGGTAAAACCTCCAAGCTGAAAAACTGGGGCGGCGATAGCCATCACTAACCACAGGAAGAAACACAGGGCAAAAGGCGGTTTCCCGCTGGCATCTTCTGGATGAGCCGTATGGATACCGTGAAAGCCGGAGATGTGCTTCCTGCATATCTCCGGCGGGCGCTTCTATCCGGGTTACAACCCAAACTGCCGCTGTCGCAGCGGGTTATCTTTCCCCAAACGTTTCGCCAGCCACGGCGGCATATGTTCCGCGATCATGTTCTGTAACGCCTGAAGCTGTTCATCAATCGTGGTATCGACGGGAACCTTGATCGGATGGATATTGCGCCGAATCACTTTCGCCGCGGCCGGGCCGCCAATCGATTCACAAAACAACAGGTGGCAATCCGTCAGTAGCTGTAACCGTCCTTCGTTGCCATCTTCTTCCTCTTTCGGCTGGTAACGGCGTAAGGTGCTCAGAAACGGGCCTTGCCGATCCCAGGCGTAAATGAAAAACAGACGGCACTGCCCGAAATGACCGTTTACCGTCAGTCCGTTACTGGAAGCAAACGCCACCCGCAACTGCTGACCGTGACAGCGTTCCGACTGTTCCGTCAAATGCGGGGGCAGATTGCCATTCAGGCAGTCCATAATTTGCTGCCAGCGCGCCACACTCAGGGCGGCATGACCCAATGGCGCATGGCGGGAAAGTTCATCCAGCGACAGCGACGACAGACGTTCCAGCGTTAGCGCTTCATTGCAGGTCGTTTCCAGCCATTTAATCAATGTGGCGGGGGTAATTTCCGGCAACAATTGAGCCAGAGCAAACAGCCGCCAGAAAAGTAAATCATCCCGAGTCAGGCTCATGCGCATCTCCGGTAGTGGTCATAATCAAAAAATCGTGATCGACAGTCAGTTGTCACATTTTTTCGCCCGCAGCGTGACAGGAAACGCAGGTTTTGCCGTTAATGGCGCGATAAACCAGTCCTGCCCCCCTTCCAGCTCAATGCGACCGCCCCAGCAATCTGGCCGATCGAATTCCAGAAACGTGACTCTGGCCTCCAGATCTTTTTTGGCAATATAGCAGTGCAGACCGTCAGCGCCCTGACGGAGAATGATGTTGGCCATGCGTCCTCCTGTAGATCGGCGAAAGCCCCCTGTATGAATAGACAGAGGGCTTTTGTCGTTAGCGGATCAGGTCATAACCGTAATCGGTTTTACCCAGTTCCATCGTGTCGCTGTCCAGTTTTTCCAGTATGGCGTTCACCAGCGTGGTCAGCATCGTCATCGCCCCCTCATAGCCCCAGGTGGTTGCCCGGTGCAAGTGGTGACGATCGAAGATCGGAAATCCGATGCGAATCAGCGGAACTTCAAACCGATCGCCTTTGGCTTTCGTATCACGCTGGATAAACTTGCCGTACGAGTTACCAATCATAAAGTCCGGCTGGCGGGTAAACATCAGCGACCGGAAATGCCACAGATCACAGTTGATGAACACCTCGCTGTCTTTGCCATAGGGCGACGTCTCCAGCACTTTATCCATGGCCTTCTTCCAGCGCTTGTTCCCGTTATGGCAGAGGATCACCGCAGGTTCACAGCCAAGTTCCAGCAGGAACCTGGTGAGTCCCATAAGGAAATCGGGGTCGCCATAAATGCCGAAGCGTTTGCCGTGCAGCCAGGTATGGGAATCCAGCATCATATCAACCAGCCGCCCGCGTTCGAGCGCCAGCGATTCCGGAATCGGTTTTCCCGTCAGTTGACTGATGGTCATCAGAAATTCGTCCGTGGCCGCTAACCCCATCGGTACGCTGACTTCCGTTCCCGGCTGTCCCCAGTCTTCTTTCACCACTTTTTTAGTTTTGATTAAATGCCAGGGTTGCAACAGCAGCGTATCAATCGCGTTAGGGGCGTCGCGCATTTCGTCCTGCGTCGTCCCGCCGGCATAGAGACGATAATGACCGTCAGCCGGGGTATCCAGTACCTCTGACGGATCGGAAAGCAGCGAACACTCCACCGCCATCTGCGCCATCATCCGTTTCAGAACCCGATAGTTGCCAAGATAGGTTTCAAATCCCGTCACCAAATTAATCTTGCCGTTGCTGCCAACCTGATAGTTTTCCGCGCTCTGGGTAAAGGTACGGGCAAACCCTTCAAACATATTGTCCCAGCCGGTAATGTGGCTGCCGATAAAGCTCGGGGTATGGGCGTAAGGCACCGGGGTGGACTCATCCACAAAGCCATCTTTTTTGGCATTGCTGATGAAGGCCTGCAAATCATCCCCGATCACTTCCGCCATGCAGGTGGTGGAAACGGCGATCACGTCCGGTTTATACAGCGCGCTGGCGTTCTGTAACCCCTGATTCAGATTGTTATTGCCACCAAATACCGCCGCATCTTCCGTCATTGAGTCAGAGACACAGGCTACCGGCTCTTTAAAATGACGGTTAAAATAGGTGCGGAAATAGGCCACGCACCCTTGAGAACCATGCACATAAGGCAATGTTTTCTCAAAACCCAGGGAGCACAGCACGGCGCCCAAAGGTTGACAGGCTTTCGCCGGATCAATCGTCAGTGCTTCACGCTGAAAATTCAGCGCTTCATATTCCGGCGTCGTGCTCCATGCAAAGACTTCCTGTACGCGCTCCTTGCTATGTGACTCTTCCCGCTCGCTTTTGCTGGCGAACAGCGCCTGATATTCCGGCTGCTCAAACAGCGGATAACAGGGTTTTACCTTCTCTGTATTCTGGCTCATCGTATTACTCCTCCCGCGCCACGAATCGGTGAACTAACGGGATAAACGGGTCGTCAGGCCTCAGGCGGATTTCAGCCAGGGCGCATTCAGCTGTTTCCAGCACGGGTTATTCAGCGTCATATCCATATCGCGGGCGAAGATGGCAAAACCGTCGTAGCCGTGATAGGGGCCGGAGTAATCCCAGGAATGTATTTGTCGGAACGGCATCCCCATCTTCTGGAATACGTACTTTTCTTTGATCCCCGATCCCACCAGATCGGGTTTCAACCGTTTGACAAACTCTTCCAACTCATAGGTGCTGAGGTCATCAAACAGCAACGTGCCCTGTTTCAGTTCCGGCAAGGTACGGTCATAGTCGTCGTTATGGGCAAACTCATAGCCGGCAGCCATAATTTCCATGCCAAGATCGTCATAAGCGCCAATCACATGACGGGGACGTAACCCACCGACGTACAGCAACACCTTTTTCCCTTCCAGACGCGGACGGTATTTCGCAATAATCGCATCCGTTTGCGCCTGATAGCGGGCGATAACGGCTTCCGCATTCGCCTGGATCGTGCTGTCGAACAGCGCCGCGATTTTGCGCAGCGAAGCCGCGATCTGCGTCGGCCCGAAGAAGTTGTACTCCAGCCAGGGAATGCCGTATTTCTCTTCCATATGACGAGAGATATAGTTCATGGAGCGATAGCAATGCACCAGATTGAGTTTAACTTTTGGGGTGTTTTCCATCTCCACTAACGTTCCGTCTCCCGACCACTGGGCCACCACGCGCAGCCCCATTTCCTCCAGCAAAATACGGGAAGACCAGGCATCGCCGCCGATGTTGTAATCACCGATAATGGCGACGTCATACGGCGTGGCGGCAAATTCCTGGTCGTCGCGGGCCGGCAAGACCCAATCACGAATTACATCGTTGGCGATATGGTGCCCCAGCGATTGCGATACCCCGCGGAAACCTTCACAGCGCACCGGGACGACCGGCTTACCGATCGCCTCTTTCGCTGAACGCGCGACGGCTTCAATATCGTCGCCGATCAGCCCCACCGGACATTCCGATTGCACGCTGATCCCTTTGGTCAGCGGAAACAGCAGTTCAAGTTCATCGATCAGCTTACGCAGCTTTTTATCGCCGCCGAACACAATGTCTTTCTCCTGAAAATCAGAGGTGAAGTTGATAGTGCCGAAACTGTCGATACCGCTCATACCGGTGTAATAATTGCGCCGTCCGGCGCGGGAATATTGCCCACAGCCTATCGGGCCGTGAGAGATATGCGCCATGTCTTTGATCGGCCCGAAAACCACCCCTTTGGAACCGGCATAGGCGCAGCCGCGTACCGTCATGACCCCTGGCTGGGATTTGCGGTTGGAAGTGATGCATTTCCCTACCGATTCCATCCCGGCCTCTACCGTCATGATGTGTCTGGCGCGTTCTTTCCGGGCCTTATCCGGAAAAACCTCCAGCACTTCCTGAATCAGCGCCTGATTTTGTTGCGTAATGGTGTCTGTCATATGATGACTCCTCAGGCGGACGCCGCTTCTTCTGCCGCGGTTTTACCGATAATGGCTTCGTTTTCTTCATCCAGAATCCCGAACTCCATCAACAAGGCTTCCAGTTCATCCATGGTGACAGGCGTCGGCACGACCATTCTGGTGTTGTTGACGATTTTGCCCGCCAGCGTGCGATACTCATCCGCCTGCTTGCAGGTCGGATCGTATTCGATCACCGTCATACGGCGAATTTCTGCGCGTTGAACGATGTTGTCGCGCGGCACAAAATGGATCATCTGCGTACCCAGCTTATCGGCCAGCGCGATGATTAACTCATCTTCGCGATCGGTTTGACGGGAGTTACAAATCAACCCGCCCAGACGCACCTTGCCGGATTTCGCATATTTCACGATCCCCTTGCTGATGTTGTTAGCCGCATACATCGCCATCATTTCTCCGGAACACACGATGTAGATTTCCTGCGCCTTGTTTTCACGGATCGGCATGGCGAAACCACCGCAGACCACATCGCCCAGTACGTCGTAAAACACGAAATCCAGATCGTCTTCATACGCGCCTTCCTCTTCCAGAAAGTTGATGGCGGTAATCACCCCACGACCCGCACAACCTACGCCGGGTTCTGGACCGCCAGACTCGGCGCAGCGCACGCCGCCATATCCGATTTGCAGCACGTCCTCCAGTTCCAGATCCTCAACGGAGCCGACTTCCGCGGCCATTTCCATAATGGTGTTCTGTGCTTTGGCATGGAGAATTAAACGCGTTGAATCCGCTTTCGGATCGCAACCGATAATCATCACTTTCTTACCCAGTTCGGCGAGCGCCGCCACCAGATTCTGCGTGGTGGTGGACTTACCGATCCCACCTTTGCCGTAAATTGCACACTGACGGATTGCCATGGTGTCTTCCTCTTGTCCAGTAAATGTCCCTGTTTATATTGCAGGGGACATACCACACTCAAAGAACAAACCAACCAATTGATTATTAATGATAAAAAATAAAAAACGCTTTACGGTTCACGAGTGGTTAGGAACAATAACGTGACCAATTGTTGTAAAAGAGACAAAAGCGACAGGGGGAATCAGGCGGATGTTATGAATGCCAACACACTTTCATCGCGGCGGCAGGTCATCAGATAGCGGGATTTTTACCGGAATTGACGGCAGGATTGATTGCGTTCAAACCTTATCGGTCAGGGGGAAACGCGAGCCCCGTCAGACAATCTTTTTCGCCTGGCGCTGGGCGGAAATAGCCAGCTCCGCGGCCTTAAAAACGTGAGATTGCGCCATCGCCGTTTCGGTTCGATGCAGGCAGTCGTGGATTAGCGCATTAAAGAACGTACGCTCTACCGCGCCGGCAGTGACAAAACGCTGTTCGCCCTGCGGATTGACCAGATACACAATGTTGCCTTCCCCACGGGTGATATCGACATATTTCTTTATTTCAATGTAGCCTTCCGTACCCAATATCGTCAGCCGACCATCGCCCCAAACGCTTAAGCCATCGGGGGTAAACCAGTCACAGCGAAAATAACCGGTGGCGCCGTTCTCCCCCAGCAGCATGGCATCGCCGAAATCCTCAAAATCAGGCGTCCGGGGATGGTGGTAATTCGCCGTCTGGCTGGCAACAATACGGGCGTCGGTATTGCCGGTGAAATAAAGAAATTGTTCGATCTGATGGATGCCCAGATCGCACAGAATGCCGCCATATTGTTCCCGGCGATAAAACCAGTCAGGACGCTGTCCTCGTTCCCGATGAGGTCCGACGCCAATCGTCTGGATCACCCGGCCAATTTCTCCGCGTTGGACCCATTCCGCGGCAAACAGCGCGCTGTCCACATTAATGCGCTCGTTGAAGTACACGACAAATTTCCGGCCGGTCTTCTCCGCCATGGCTTTCACCGCCGTCAACTGCGCCAACGTGGTCAGCGGCGGCTTCGCCGTGAAAAAATCCTTTTCTGCCGACATCACACGCAGAGCCAGATCGCTTCGTTCACACGGCACCGCCGCACTGGCAATCAGTTGAAGGGTCGGATCGGCAATAATTTTCTCCGCGGAATCAACAACGCGGACATCAGGAAACTTCGCGACAAAAATATCCAGCTTGGCAGGATCGGGATCGAAAACCGAAACCAGCTCCGCCCCGGCGTCCACCAACTGACGGCACATATCATAGATATGGTTGTGTTCCAGCATGATCGCTGCAAATCGAATCGTCTTCACGCGGATTGTTCCTGTCTGATGGCTTGCCCTTCATTGCCGTGGCCGTAAGTCAACATATCATACTGATGATAGACAGAAATGCAGAATATTGCGTTCATGATAATCCGCTATGAAATATAACCAGACGGTATTTATCCTCTGAACCACTCTCCACTACCTTTAAGCATATTCGTTACCCCGTTCTTCACGCCGCAGGGGTATTTTAATATTAAGAAGGTTTGGCGATATGGTTGATATCCAGGTCTGTAGTGACGATTCATTCGAGCAGCAGCTCATTGAATGGCGACGAGAATTACATCAATACCCCGAACTTTCCAATCAGGAACATCAAACCACCACCCGCATTACCAACTGGCTGCAAGATAAAGGCATTCCCCTGTTGCCGCTGCCGTTAACGTCCGGCGTGGTCGCGGAGCTGGGTAACGGGCCCGGCCCGATTATCGCGTTGCGAGCCGATATTGACGCTCTGCCGATTGAAGAACTGACCGACCTCCCTTTTCGCTCGAAAAACCCCGGCGTTATGCACGCCTGCGGACATGACTTTCATACGGCGGTGATGTTAGGCGCGGCCTGTTTACTGAAGAAATATGAAACCCGGCTCCCCGGCAAAGTACGCATCTTCTTTCAACCTGCCGAGGAAGTCTCAACTGGCGCAAAACATTTAATTCAGGCAGGCGCATTGCAGGACGTTTCTGCCATCTTCGGCTTACATAATGCCCCGGATTTACCCGCAGGTACGTTTGCCACCCGGGGCGGTCCGTTTTATGCCAATGTCGATCGTTTTTCTATCCACGTAACCGGCAAAGGCGCCCATGCCGCCAAACCGGAGGAAGGGATTGATAGCATTGTGGCGGCCTGCAACATTGTCAATGCGTTACAGACATTACCAAGCCGCAGCTTCAGCTCTCTCGAATCGCTGGTCATCAGCGTGACACGCATTAACGGCGGGAACACCTGGAATGTACTGCCGCAAACCGTGGAACTCGAAGGCACCGTGCGAACCTATAACACCCAGATCCGGGAGCAGATTCCAGCCCGAATCAGGCAATTGATCCAGGGGATCACGCTTGCATTGGGCGCCCGGGCCGAGCTGCACTGGCAACCGGGCCCGCCATCGGTGGTCAATACCGACTTCTGGGCCGATTTCAGCAAAAAAATTGCTCAGGATGCGGGCTATCAGGTAGAAAACGCCGAGTTGCAGATGAGCGGTGAAGACTTCGCCCTCTATCTCCAGCAGATCCCGGGGACATTTGTCAGTATTGGTTCAGGAAGCGAGTTTGGGTTGCACCATCCACAGTTCAACCCGGATGAGCGCGCCATCGCACCGGCAGCTCGCTACTTTGCACAGCTGGCCGAAGCGGCGCTGCATCAGCAGCGCGTGCAAAGCGACGCATCAAAACCTCCAATCCCCCCACGAACGGCGCCTTCCTCACTGAAAGTGCAACAAAATTAATCAAAGAAGCGCTCCAATAGCGTCCTGAGCCTTCCACACGCCCAGGATAGTTTCTCATCGCGGCATCACCACAGGGTGATGTCAACGCGGTTTGGCGATATTGAATTGTTCCAGTGTCGGATTAACCGTTTTGGCAAAATCCGCTCGTCGATTTTTGAGTTTGCTTTTCGCATTGAAAAAACTGACCAACTCGGCAATACCCATACCAAGACTCAACGCCCCGCCGTCGGCCCAGCCGACAGGCCCTGCGGCCGCGCCGACGGCGGTGGCCGCCGCAGCCCCGGCCGCTTCACCCGCAACCGCCCCCACCACACGTCCGGCTATCGCAGATCCCATTTTCCCCGCCAGCCCGATGGCGACTTTACCGCCTGCGGATTGGGCCAGATTATCAGCATGCAGCGAGGCCTTGCTGAAATCCATCACGTGACGCGCCGTATCTTTAACCAATTGATTTTCACTTTTCATCCCCGTGCCGGCAGCGCCTTGCGACATCGACATGGACGGTTCAAGCCCCGCAGCTCTCCCCTGCGCCGGTGATGAAGAATGACGGGGCTGATTGATGTACGTTTGCGCCAAAACCGGATCGGATAACATGATGCGCTGTATTTCACATGGCACATCCTGCCCGAAATATTGAATGACGCCGCGGTCTTGTTGTAATTGATCAATACGCTGGTTCAGCGCCCGTTCCGTCGCTGACGTATCACGATACTGGCGACCAGCGATGACCTGCTCAAGCGTCTGTTGCAACTTCACCAGTGTGGCGGCTTTCTGCGCAGCGCTGTATGACTGGGGCGAAGCAAAAATATCTTCATCCAGCCTGCTGATGTCCGTTTTTTCCGCCAGCCCCAACGTCGCGGCATTATGCAGCGTATCGTCCACTTCCGCACGGCTGGCTGGCGCCTGTTCGTTAATCCAGCTGATCATATCTTTCATCATCAGCTTGCCATCATGCGCGACTCTGGCCAACTTCTCACCCTTCACATCGGCATGTTCCAATAAACCGAATAAACCGGGATGCGACCACAGTTTAGCAGCGGCCTTAAGCTGTGGGGAAAGCGTGTGATTATCCTTTACCACCGCGTTAAGGTCGGTAAGCGTCGCGGTTCGATCCGTTTTGATCGGAGAGGCGTGCGTCGCCGATTTCGCGGGATCGGCCGCCCGAAGCAAAGGCTCATTCGCCAATAGCAGAGCGGAGGATTGCACCAGACGTAAAGCCTGGGGATCGGCGTCAGGGTGACGGCGGACATAGTCACTGACGGTTTTCGCCGCATCCTCCGCCCGGTGCGTCATATTTTTTACAAATGAAGAGATATCTCTGTTTGAGATAAAGCCATCCGCAACGCCGCCATCCCTGCTGGTATCCATTGCCGTGTACAGCGCCGGATTTTCACGAATATAAGCCAGTGCGTTTTCCGCGTTTTTCCCACCGTCCCGCAGCATTTTGGCCGCCGCTATCGGACGATTTAATTCTTTTGCGGCACTCTCCCTTTCCTTTTCCGGCAAGTCGCTCAGCAATCCCGCCCATTTTTCCAACGCCTCAGGGTTACTGTATTTGGACTGATCTATCGCATGAAGATTGGCAACCGGCGTCTTGCTGATGACGGCCGGCGTTGCCGCTGTCGGCAGTTTTCCTGTCGCCAATTCTTCAGTCGACAACAATGGCATCGAGGAACCCACGGAAACACGCTGATTCAGCTTCCCGGCGGAAGCTCCTTCAGGGCAGAGCGGAGAAAGCGTGTTGCCAAAATCGATTGTCCGCGAACCGGCGGCCTTCCCCTGCGGCACCGTCGCCGGCTCGCGCAGCGCGGCGTTGGCAACATCATGGGAAACGGCTCCCAACCAATTGCTGCCCCTTCCTTCTATACGATTCACCATGCTGTTTTCCACCCTGCTGCCTCATTCATCAGAGATTACGTGGCAGAATGCGAACATAAGTTCCTTTTACGGCGAATAAAACAGGGGGTGATTGAATGAATTAGGCCTCTGGTTATTACGTCACGTTATTGCTGCGTCTGGGGCAGTGGTTTTCAGTCGTCGCAAAAACGTGTTCACTGAGGAAATCGATAAACGTTCTGAGCTTCGGCGTGATATAACGCCCCGATGGCCAGACGACATGTAATCCTACCGTGCGTGCAACATGGTTATCGAGCACGGTACGTAACGATCCTTCCCGCAATTCGTTCTGTACGGAAAAATCGGGCAAACAGGCAATGCCCAGATCTTGTAATGCAAAGCACATTCTAGTCTCGATATTATTGCAAACCATTGAAATGGGAATAGGCAGGTCAGGCTCATTGCGCAGCGGCCAGATTTCCAGCTTTCCGCTGTTTGGAAAACGATAGTGGAGACAAACATGCTGTGCCAAATCGGTCGGTTCCTGCGGCGTGCCGCGTTGTTCAAGATAGGCAGGCGATGCCACTAACAGCATATTAAACTCGCCCAGCTTACGAGCTGACAGACGGGAGTCCGTCAATTCTCCCGTACGCACGACGGCATCAAATCCTTCTTCCACCACATCAACCAGACGCTCGCTGAAATCAAGATCCAACTCAATCGCCGGATACCGACGCATAAACTCACCCAATGTCGGCAGCACCAACGTGCTCACCGGCGGCAGACTGACCCGCAAACGTCCACTTGGCATTTCTGTCGCCTGCGACAGTTCCTGCTCGGCGGCTTCCATCTCGGCCAGAATGCGCCGACTCCGTTCCAGAAAGAGTATCCCTTCAGCGGTCAGCGTCATGCTGCGGGTACTGCGATGAAACAACCTTACCCTCAGTCTGGCCTCCAGTCGCGACACACTTTTCCCCACCGCCGATGCCGATACGCCCAGTATGCGTCCTGCCATCACAAAATTGCGCGTTTCCGCGACGTGTACAAATACGGTAAGACTGCTCAGACTATCCATATGGCTCTCATTGCGGACAAAAACGTCCATAGATAATGGAAATCTACCCCGCTTTTTCCTGATTGCCTAGTCCTCTACATTGTCAATCATCTGCCGTTGAGTGAATAAGGAATCGGGTATGCCGAATACAACATCATCATTAATGCCGTCAGATGCCATTGACGAACGGTGGTCAGCCGGTCTGGATAAGGTCATTGAGCAAGCGTTAAACGAACAGCGGCTTGTCGGTGCCGTAGTGAAAATAAATCGTCATGGGAAAAATGTGTATCGCCGGGCGGCGGGTTTTTCCGATCGCGAGGCAGGACAGGCCATGCGCGAGAATGCATTATTTCGGTTCGCCTCCGTCAGTAAACTGATTGTCGCGACGGCGACAATGGTATTGGTTGCGCAAGGCAGGCTGGCACTGGATGAAGATATCCGCCAATGGCTGCCCTATTTTCAGCCTTGTCTGGCGGATGGCGCCATTCCCGCCATTACCCCACGACAGTTACTCAGCCATACCGCCGGACTAGGCTATCGATTTTTAGAGAGCGATAGCGAAGGGCCTTACGCGCTTGCTGGCGTTTCCGACGGTATGGATGCGGCGGGTATTACGCTGGAAGAAAATCTGCGTCGGCTGGCGAGCGTCCCTTTACTCTACGCACCGGGCTATTTCTGGGGCTATTCACTGGCAATTGACGTACTGGGGGCGGTTATTGAGCAAGCCAGTGGTTTGACATTGGACAAAGCGGTTCGCAAGCTGGTTACTGCGCCGCTAGGCATGAACGATACGGCCTTTTATACCCGTGATAGCGAACGTCTGGCTACCGCTTATGTCAACGATATACCACAACCTCACCGCTTGCAGGAAGGCGAGCGGGTCTCTTCCGTTGAAGACACGATTGGCATCACCTTCTCGCCCGCACGCGTATTGGATCAGCAGGCATTCCCCTCTGGCGGGGCGGGAATGGTCGGCAGTGCCGATGACCTGCTGATACTGCTGGAAACGCTGCGATCGGGCGGCGCACCGCTTCTTCCCGCTACGCTTTTGGAAGAGATGGGGAGCGACCAAACACCAGGGCTGATTCTGCCCGATGCGCCGGGTTTGGGCTTCGGTCTTGGCTTTTCCGTCCTGCGCGATCCGCAGGCGGCCAACTCTCCCGAATCCGTTGGCACCTGGCGCTGGGGCGGCGCCTACGGTCACTCATGGTTTGTTGATCGGGCGCAGGGATTCAGCGTCGTGGCCTTGACCAACACCCTGTATGAAGGGGTGTCCGGCCGCTTTGTTTCCGATCTGCGCGATGCCGTCTACGGGATTAATACTCCGGAAGATTGACGTCCGCACTTTTTCCCTGTCAGGTTTGCTGGCGCTGGCCGGGCGGCATTTACCGCCGGAGCGCCTTAGCCGAACAAGGCAAGCGGTGCGCCATGAAGGGTGTGGACAACATCCCCTGCGGCCTTGCATGAAGAGTACTAACTTTTGTGACCTTCCGGCGACTCTGAGAACAGACTGTCGATATCTCGCGCACCGTGCAAGACACGCTCTATCCTCACTTCTTTATCTTGCGCAATATAGTCACCTATTTCCTCGATATCCCGTTCTGCCAGCGGCGATACGGTCAATTTCATTCCGCTTTCTCACCTTCAGCCATGCGCCGGTATTTCTGCGACAGACGCCCGAACACCGCTTCAGCATCCTTACCCTTTCCACTGTTCACACCCAGCTCTACCGCTGTCCGTAACGCATCAAGCTTTATCTGCTGTTCTCGCTCTTCCAGTGCCCGCAACCCTGCCCGGATGACCTCGCTTACATTGTTGTAGCGGCCACTCTCGATTTGTTCACGGATAAATTGCTCGAAGTAAGGACTTAACGCGATACTGGTTGCCATCATTGCCTCCAACCATACGGAATACTATCTATTAGTATCTGTAAGTATTTTCTTCCTTTCCCGCGCCGTCACCCCCTTCTTACTGATGCACATCTTCATCCACCGTCAGGTCGGCCAGTACGAAACTTAAACCCAGCGGCAAGTGGCAGGAAGAACACGGCTTTAACACCAGCCAGCCGATGATAGCCACCGTTAAGCGGGGTAAACTGATCATTGAAACTGAACTGCGGTTCTGACTGACAGACTAAAAATCCCGGCTTTTGAGAGCCGGGATTAATACAGGCTGGTTTACTTCATTCTAGTCAAAGGCCGTTGCTGTATACTGATCGATAATATAAACGTCTTCAACAGCACATTCGGGATAGATCCACTTAGCCCAATTATTAATTACCCATTCGGTACTTAAAGCATGGCCTTCTGAAGAAGCACTTTCTGATGGTAATTCAACTAACATTGAACCTGCTTTAAATCCAGAAGATACAACCAAGCCATGAGAATGTGCTAAGTCTATTACCATAAAATCTACAATATCTTCATATGGCCACACCGCAGGCAATCTAAAAACTCTTCCTCGCCGGATAGACTTCTCTGGATAATTTAGTAGCTTAATATATTCCATCATTTAACCTTCAAGTTATGTCCGCCAGATTTATCTTTGCTATCAGGAATTTCTTTCATGGCAAAGTTAACTTCCATGACATGTTTCCCCTGAGGGGTAACTACTTCAAAACGCCCATGTTGCGTATCAAGAGCATAAAGATTTCCATCCGTCCCACGATACACATCGCGGTTGTTCATTTTAGTCAGCTTGTTGTCTTTAATCATTCCATGTTCTGCAACAACTTTAGCCGCAGTTTGTTTGACTATAGCAACTCGTTCTCCAGAGGGTAATTTAAATAGACTGGCTTCAAAATCACCAACAGTTGCGCCCGTAGCTATCTTAATATTTGGATCAACTGCTTTAACGACATTCGGGATTTTCTTCCCCGGCAGAATAATCCCGGCCAGCATCCCGCCCGTGGCTTCCAGCGCAAGCTGATTTCCTTCAGACGCCTGTACTATTGTGTCTTTCACCGACGACCAGGTTTCACTGCTCATCAGCGCTTTCACGCTGTCCGCTACCGCTTGGTTCTTCCCGGCCAGGTCATTCAGCGCCGTGCCGCAGTAACTATCCCCGGTAGCACATGACGCCAACGCCATTGCCGCATCGGCTGCGTAATCCGCCCCACCTAATGCCGCATCACCGGTATCAGCCAGGCCGTTAATGATGGCGTTGGCGATGGAAGAAGTTGTGCCTTCACCGAGCTTGTCCCTGACCTGATTTTTCAGGGATTCGGCGGCCTGTTTCACCGTTTCACGGGCCTGGTCACCGCTCAGCGAGTTATTCTCAACCGCATTCCGCCCAGCCTGCGCGCCACTGGCGGCGGAAGCGGTATTACCCGTCGCCAGACCCGATGCCAACCCGGCGGCAAGCGTCGATAACGCGCTGACAGACTGTTTTTCCTCTTCCGTCAGCTCTTCCGCTTTCTTGCCCGGATACTGCTTTTCCATTATCACACGGGCAAGCAGCTCTCCACTCGCGGCACCGATGGCGCCCGCCGCCGCATCCTGCCCGGAGAGTTGCGCGACGACTGCGCCAACCACCGCGTGGGCCATCGCATTGGCTGCAATATCCGAGGCCGTTGCCCCGCTCTCGCCCTGAGGCATCGTGATATCTTTCACCATCTGCGCCAGATACGGCGACGCGCCACTGGCTATCGCTTTCTGGATATCTCCGCCCGCCAACGCCTGTATCGCTGCCGTCGCCGCCTGAGCCGCCCGCTGGTAGGTACCCCCGGTACCATATTCTTTCATTGCGGTTTTGTAGCTCGCGGTATCCGTCAGCGCTTTTTTATAAGCATCCCATTCGTCTGCCGGTGCATTATCATCCGGCCGTGAAACCTTCGACTCTCCTGATGCTTCCGCCGCCTTTTGCGCCCGCAGCTCGCCTTCGGTACGCACGATATCCATCACCTGCGCGCCCAGTTCACCGATAAGTTGAGCCTGCTTCAGTCGTTGCTGCTCTTTCTCTTTGTTAAAGATCGGACTTAACGCGTTATTCGCGTGCTCCACATCGCGGCTTAACGTCGTGATATCTTGTTGCTGATTCGCATTATCCCGGATCAGCAGGCTACCATCACTCACCGCCGCATAGGTAGTGCTGGATGCATTACCGTTGTTACCCAACGACATTAATGCGGACGGTACGTTCATCGCCAGCGTTGACAGCAGGTTTCCGTTCATTGAGGGGCTGGCGCTCATGCCGAACCCGCTGTGTTCTACCTTGAATTCGGCCTTATTGTCCACTCCGCTCCAGCCCAGCGTACCCGTATCCAGCGTGTTTTTATCCGCACTGGCGGTGGAAGCAATCACCGCCGCGTCAAGCTGGGTGTGGTTGCCGGTTTTGATGTCAAATCCTTCTTTGCCCGCGAAGAAACCGGTTTGCTGTTGCACGCTGTCGTAATTGCTGTGCATTTTGTCCTGGCTGACGCTGAAGTAACCACTGCCGCTCATCGAGCCCCAGGTGAAACTGCCGCCGGCCGATCCACTGACCTGTTTAGCGTCATAACGGTCGCTATCCTGCTGGCTTTGCAGCAGCAAATCCCGTCCGGTTTGTACGTCGATATGCTCACCCGTTACCTGAGCGCCAATCAGACGGGTATCACGCTGGCTTTCCAGTTTAACCTCGCTGCCCGCGTCAACCGTGGTTTCCGACCAACTGTTACCCGCGCCCGTCTCGCGGCCTTTTGAGCCATTCACATTGGCAAAAATACTCAGTCCGGCGCTGCCGTTGCTTATCCCTAAACTGACGCCAATATTGCCGCCGCTGCTGCTGTTTTTACCGCTGAGCGTTTCACTGTTGCGAGAAGAAAGCAGGTTGATATCCTGCGCGGCGTTCATCACCGCGTCATTAGCCGCTTTAAGCTGGCTGCCCGTTACCGTGATGTCTCCCTGACGGGATTCAATCGCGATATCGTGCCCTGCGTTCAGCGTCGAGCCAAAGCTTTGCTGTTGTTCCGTCGTCTGGCTGGAACGCGATGTTTGCGCCCCCAGCGAAATGCTGACGCCAACAAATGACGCAGATCCCTGATCGTTCAAGTCAGACTGGCTGGCCTGATAAGCCTGGAAGCCGGATAATCCTGCTTTCATTCCCTGAAGCAACGCCAGCCTGCCGTCGCTTTCGCTTTGCGCCGCCTGAATACTTTGTACCGCACTGTTCAGCGCGGAACCCACCACGCCCGACAACGCGACCGTAAGGCCACTGCTTTTTTGCTCAAACTGCTGCCGTTGCGTGCGCAGATCGTAGCCGGGATCGATCGTGACATTGTTGCCTGTTAACGCGATATCTTGCCCGGCAACCATATCCGTGCCGCTGATATTGACGTCGTTACCCGCATTAATCGTAACCGACTGCCCGGTGCTGCCAAGGGTGCTTACGCTCTGGCTTTGCGTGACGGCCTGATCTTGCAGTTTCTGGCTGGTAGAGGTGGAACCAATAGTGAAGCCGATGCCGCCACTGCTGAAAAGTCCGCTCTTTTTCTTTGTATGCTCTTCGTAGTGCTGATAGTTCTCCACGCTGGCAGCGGTGTTGACGTCATTATCCGCCAGCAGCGTAACCTGATTATCTCCCACCACGGACGAACCTTGCAGATTGATATCATGATTGGCCGCCATAGTGACACTGTCACCGGAAAGCAGGCTGCCTTTCTCGTCCGTCTGTAACGTTTCGTTCAGGGTATGCGTCACCGTTTTTGAGAAGACTTTCTTCTTGACCTTGGTTTCTTCAAAGAAAGTGTGCTGTGTTTCCGTCGCAGACAGCAGATTGATGTCGTTACCAGCCTGCGCCGTCAAGGCTCCGCCGGCAATCCCTTGCGCGGCTTGAAGATTGATGTCCCTTCCGGCTTGCAGGTTCAACCCTTCTCCGGCGGTCAGTTCGGTACTTTGCTGCGTGATGTTTTGCTGCCAGTCAGCATGGCGTTTCCACCAGTTGCCGCTGTAACTTTCCTCTTCCGCCGATAGCAGGTTGAGATCGCGGCCGGCGGCTAGGGTGGCATCGCCTTTGGCATTCAGACTGGCCGCTTCTGTCAGCACATCGCGTCCCGCCAGCAGCTCAAGGTCGCCGCCGCTCAGCAATTGCGTCGAAGCGCTCTCCTGGGTACGGCGCTGCGCCGTGCCGCCGCCGTTGCGATTCAGCGTTTCCTCAAGGGTTTGCTGTGCGGTCAGTTGGATATCATTCGCGGCCGTCAGCGATAACCCCGCGCCGCCGGAAATCATGCTGGCATCAATCTGAATGTTATTGCCCGCATTGGCTTGCAACGTACCGTCCGCGGTCAGCTGACTTCCCTGAACCGCCGTATTCAGTGACAATTGACTGCGGTTCCGGCTTTGATCCAGCCGATCATTGGTCAACGTCAGCGCTTCAATTGACACATTGTTAGCGGCATTCAGCGTCATATCCTGCCCGGCGATCAGCGTTGCGGCTACGTTGCGAATATCATGACCTGCCGCCATCGTCAGACTATTGACCGCACTGATTTCCGCTGTTTTAGCCAATTCGGTAAAGGTGAGGTAGCCCGTTCCACTACCCGGGGAGGCAGACGCGGATGTCTGCCACTCGCGGGATTCGGTTTTGTTGATGATATCGCCGTTAATGCTGGCAAGTTGCAGCGTATTGCCTTCAATTCGGCTGCCGCTGTTGGTGATATTATTCAACGCAACCAGATTCAGACTACCGTCCGATTTAAGCAGCCCGCCTTCCTGATTATCAATCTTGTCGCCGCTGGCGATAGCCAGTAACTCAACCGCGCTAATCGTACCGCTATTGGTGACGCTGCCTCCCGCGCTCAGATTAACCTGATTGGCGACAATAGCGCTGCCCTGCACGTTATTCTTATCGGCCTGCGCCAGATACAATTTCGGCGCCAGTACGGTTTGCCCGTTAACCTCAATATTTTCCCACCAGACGATGCTCTGGCTAAGGTTGGCGACCTGATCCGGCGTCAGGCTGACCCCCAATTGCAGGTTTAAGCCTTTTTGCGCGACAGCTGCGTTATCCAGCAGCATTTGCATTTGCGACAAGTCGGAACCCGTACCATCAAGATAGCGTTTTCCGCTCTGACTCAATACGGCATTGCTGATATAGCGAGTGTCGAATTCGGCATCGCCCAGAAAACGGTAATCATGGTCGGCATCCAGGTTCAGCTTGTCCAGCAGATAGGACGATCCCAAAACTTTGTCCGTTTGCGTCCATTGCGAACTTGTTTCCACCTTCACCGTGGTCGCTGGCTGTTGCCCCAGCATGCCCTGCAATTCATTGAACAGGCTGTTATCCACCTGCCCCAACTGTTCCAGTTTAGGATTGGTGTGAATCAGATAACGGCTGTCGCTGTTTGGATCGACAACCAGCAGCCCATTGTTGCCCGCGGGCAGCGGATAATCCGCCAGTGGATCACTGCTTAATGCTTGTAAACCGTTACCGATGGAGTCCATCAGTTCAGAAGCCGAAAGATGGCTGAACGGCGCCGACGATTCAATGTTTATCGGCGTAGTTGCCGCATCCGTGATGAGAGCGTTGACCTCGCCCGGTTTTTCCAGTGTGATGGCCGTACTAATGGCGGCATCCTCAGTATTTAGCGTAACTGATTGAGGTTTCTCGATATTGGTCTGCGTTGGGCCGTCAATCGACAAACTGGGCGATTGCACCGGAATCTGCCCCGTGTTGCTTAACGTGATCGTCTCCGCCGCGCCGGGCGCCGTTTGACCGGGCATCTCTGCGTCAACCTGCCCCGGTTTTTGCAACACTGGCGCATCATTTTTCGTTAGCGATTGCGGTTCTGCATTTTCCAGCGCTATCGTTGCGGCGCTAATCTGTTCCGCCTGCACGCCAGACTGTAACGTGGGTTCAGTCACTTTACTTAAAGTCACATTTTTAGCCGTCGAGCCGATCGCGCTGGCGTTGTGCCCCAACGTAGCGGTATCCATGCCGCTATTGCTCAGATCAACGCTGCCCGTGCTGAGCGATGCATCGTTGCCCACCAACTGGCGCGTGGTTTGTTTCTGCAACGGCGATAGCGCCTGAGTGGAAGCCAGTACCGGCGTCACCGTGGCGGGGATAAAACCGCCGCTGCCCGGTTGCAGGGTGGTATTGCTGATATCTTCTTTGAAATCAGCGCTGATGGTGCCGCCCGCCTGAATTATGGCGTTATAGCTTTCGCCGATGGTTTGTTCGTAGGTTGGGGTGCCGACTAATATGTAAGGAATATATTTAGGAAGATCGGTTATTAAATCTTTTGGGTCGGTATTTACAACATAAAGGTAATATGAACCATCTGAATCATTTGAATCATATGTGTATCTGTTGTAATCATTATACTCATAAGTTAAATACTCACTTAATGAACCTGAATAAAAAGATTGGTTGTTGAGTTGCAAGCCCATAATATATATATTACTTAACGAATCTATATTGGAAGCTACATTAAACAGGCGCTGAGACTTTACAAACATATTCTTCCCTGATTTTAAATTACCATTACCTCCCTGACTTTTTACTTCAATTTTTTTATAATAACGATATATTTTTTTTGAAAAAAACTCTCTTGTAGGAGCATAATACTCCCAGTCAGGCTCCATTGTTATATCTCTGGTTGGTTCATAAATATATACATATTCACCCGCATTAAACCAACCAAGAGGAATATTCACCTCCGTTTTACCAATCCAATCAGTATTATCAGATACCTCAGCATTAGTCTCCGTTACCACCATTCCTTCACGCTGGTTAGTCAACGTGTCGGTAGTAATCGTGATATCCCCAGACTGCGTTTCGATAGTACCGGAACTATTTAATACAGCGCTACTGGCATTGCCCTGTTCATCGCGCTGGATCCACAGATTATTACCCGCCAGAATATTACCGAATACATTGCGGAGCGAATCGGAAAATAACCGCATATTACCGCCGGCATATAACAGGCTGGTATTATTCAGCGCCGCGCCCGCTTGCATCAATAAATCACCGGTAGTGCCAATCAGCCCCTGATTGTGAATATCGCTTTCACTCACCAGCGACAAATTTCCCCCCGCCTGAATACTGCCCTCTTCCTGTTGTTCAACAGTTTGAGCGGTAATACGCGAATCGCCGTCACCGGCCAGAATATTGCCCTGATTAGTCAATTTCCCGGCGCTGGCAAGCACCACCGATTGCCCCTGAAGCGTACCACGCTGATCGAAATCGCCCGCGACGTTTAGCGTTAAACGCTTCCCGGCGGCCAATAGCTGCGTAAACGTCAGCGGCCCGCTGATATCGGCGGTCAGATTACCTAGCGCCAGCAGTTGCCCGTTTTGTTGCAGTTCGTCGGTTTTGAGGCTTAAATCCTGCGCGCTGTAGATTTTGCCGCCCTGCTGATTGATCAGACGCTGGGTTTGCAGCGCTAGCTGCGTCAAACCGAGTAAGGTGCCCTGATTTTCCAGTACATCGGCGATGATTTCCGTGTGCTGCGCCTGAATCAGCCCTTGATTGACCCACTGTGGAATACGCAGCGTCACTTTATCCTGCGCAATCAGGCTGCCTTGTTGGGTAAACTGCTGCGTTTGCACATCCAGCTCCCGCCCCTGTAGCCAACCGGCATTATCCAGTGCCGCCGCTTTCAGCTTCGCGGTGCCGTCCGACAGTATCTGCCCGGCCTGCTGGTTGGTTAGTTTTCCAGCCGTCTCCAGTTGTAACGATGTTGCTCCCTGCAATACGCCGTTATTCTTCAGCGCATTATTGCCGTGCAGCATAAGGTCGGCGGCATTAATCGTGCCCTGATTATCAATATCGTTCGCCTGAACGCTCAGCGCACCGCCGCTGACCAACCGGGCATTTTGCGCATTGCTCAGTTGATGTTTCACTGTCGCATCAAGGTTCTGGTTACCGCGCAGCGTTCCCTGATTGGTTAGCGAATTGGCGGTTACATCCAGCTCCAGCGCCTGAATTTGTCCACGGTTATTAATATTAGCCGCCGTCAGCGTTGCGTTACCGCCGCTGACCAACTGACTATCTTCCGCCCCTTGATAGTCGCCGCTTAGTCGCAGCGCGGCCTGTTTAACCCCCAGCATCTGTCCCTGATTGTCCAATTCGCGGGCGACAAGATGCAGATCGTCAGACTGCCACAGTCCCTGATTAATGAACTTGTCGGTGTTAATGCTACCGACGCCGCCGTTCAATAAACGGCCCGCTGATTGATTAAGCAGGGAATCGGTGAATTGCAGGTCAAAACCGCCAATGCCGGTTACGGTTCCAGCGTTATCAAAGGTCGCGCCGCTTAAGACCAGCGCGCCCTGAGAGAAAATATCGCCTTGATTGCTAACCTGTTGGCCCATAAATGACAGACTATTCAACCCTGCCAGCGTGCCGCCATTGACCAGCGAGTCTGTCTGTACCGTCAGATTATCTGCCTGCCACAGGCCCAAATTGTCGGCTCGTTTGGTCTGAATGGTTGCGGCGCCCCCGCTTAATAACTGACTGGTTTTATCGCCGATATAATCGGCGAGATCCCGCAGCCACAGCGCGGAAGTGCCCTGGATACGTCCCTGATTTTCTACCCGCTCAGCGCCAAGTCGCAGATCGTTCGCTTGTACACTGCCGCTGTTGTTGAACCTGGTACTGTTAATCACCCCGTCGCCATTGGCCAGTATTTCACCGTTTTTGCGGTTGGTTATCTCTTCCTGGTTGGTTATTTGCAGGTGATTCAGGCCCAACACGCGACCTGCATTATCCAACGAACCGGTATTCAGTTGCAGGTTATTGGCCGCTATCTCTCCGCTCTGGGTTACACGGTTTGCCGTCAGGGTGGTATCGCCGTCACTCAGCAGTTGAGAACGATCATTGCCCTGATAGCTATCTTGCAACGCCAGTTGCAACCTGTTTTGTCCAACCAGCGTGCCATCGTTGAGTAATGCGTCCGCGGTCAACGACAGCAGTTTCCCCTGCCAGAATCCCTGATTGCTGACGCTTCCCACGTTCGCCAGCAGTTCACCGCCGGTCAGTAACTGCCCGGCGGCGCCGACGGTAAGTTCATCGGTCAGGTCCAGTTCCAGCCCGCGTTCACCCACGATCGTTCCCTGATTGTCAAACGACCGCCCGGTTAATTGCAGGATGCTGCTTTCCCAACGGCCGGTATTACCAAGGCGGTCGCCGTGCAGCGCTAATACTCCCACCGTATACAGCAAGCCGTTGCCTTGGTACTCCCCGTTCAACGACAGTCCATCGGTGGCGACCACATTGCCGTCGTTGTGAATAGCCGCACTGCTGATAGTTGAATATCCGTTGCTGGACAGTGTTCCCCGGTTATCCAACCGTCCGGCGGAAAGCTGGCTGTCACCGCCGGAAATCAATACGCCCTGATTGGTAAAAATGCCGTTTGAGCCGGAAGGATCAAGCGTAACCGCCAGCCCTTTATCGCCCTGAACACGTCCGCCGTTGGTAAAATTATCCGCGGCAAGGCTCAGGTACTGCGCCTGCCAGTCACCGTCATTCACCGCATCGGCCGCGTTGAATACGGCGTTGCCCAGCGACAACAGTTTTCCATCCTGTTGATTGACCAAATCGCCATTAGCCAACAGCTTCAGCGCTGAAAGACCCAATATCTGCCCGCTATTGGTTATCTGGTTGGCAGCGGTATCGATGGTATCGGCCTGCCACTGGCCGAGGTTTTCCACCCGATCGGCCGTCACGGAACCGTTGCCCTGACTCAGCCATTTTCCCTGATTGCGGGCAGTACCGCTGATTGCCAGCGTTAGCGCATCCACGCCCAGCATTTTTCCCTGATTATCCAGTTCATCCGCCTGCACATGCAGGGTTCGGCCTTCCAGCGTATCGCGCTGATTGATACGTTTCGCCGTAACGTTCAGCATATTATTGCCGCTGATCAACCCGTTATTATCGAGTTCGTTTTGCAGTTCCAGTTGCAGATCGTCGATGCCCAACATCTGGCCGCTGTTGAGCGCCGACATCGCCGTAACAGCCAATCGCTGGCTGTTCAGCCCACCCGAATTATCCAGTGTTCCATTGAGGAACAGTCGCAAATCGTGAGTGGCGTTGATTTGCCCGGCGTTGGCCAGCGAGTCAGCGTTTATCGATAATGAATGGCTGTTTAATTCCCCCTGATTATTCAAAGCGCCGCTGAATGAAAGCGACAAGCCATTAACACCGGTTATTCGCCCATCATTCACTCCTTGCGCCGCGTCTGCCGTCAGGAGATTGCTGTTCAACGTTCCCGTATTATTCAGCGTCTGAGCGATATCCAGATTCAGGCTATCGATCCCGGTGATATCTCCCACGTTAATAAGATCGTGAGCATCAATCGTCACCGCCGAGCCATACAAGAATCCCTGATTATCCAGCCGGTCATTGAGGGAGACAGTCAGTCCGTCAACACCGTTCATCTGCCCCTGGTTAATCAGCCGATTGGCGCTGACACCCAGCAAATAACTATTCAACGAGCCCTGATTATTTAAGGTATCTTCAAGCGTCAATATCAGTTCGTTGGCTCCGGTGATATCACCCTCATTGCTTAACGTTTTTGCTGTAATGTCGGCACGATTGCCGAGGATCGTTCCCTGGTTGTCAACCGTGTCCGCAACCAACACTAACGCCCGGCTTTCCCAGTAACCGGCGTTACGCAACTGATTGCCGCGCAGCGTCAGCGTGCCGTCCGTATTTAACAACCCTTTCCCTTGATAATTGCCATTCAATGACAGGGATTGCACCGCCAGAAGGTCGCCGTCGTTGCGGATTTCGGTACTGGTAAGCACCGTATCGCCATGACCAGATATGATGCCCTGATTATCGATTTGTGATGCAGCCAGTTGGCTATTACCGCCGGAAACCAGTATGCCCTGGTTCAGCAACCTCCCGGCATTTGCGGGATCAAGGGTCATCGCCAGCGCTCGGTTGCCCTGAATCCGACCGGTATTAGTGAGGTTTTTGGCATTCAGCGTCAGATTGTCGGCCAGCCATTCACCGTGATTAGTCACACTGGCCGCGTTCAATATCGCCACTCCTTGCGATAACAGCTTGCCGTCCTGCTGATTAACCAACCCGCCCGTTGTCGTCAGTGCCAACGAGGAAAGCCCCAGAATTTGTCCGCTATTTGTCACCTGACCCGCGTTCATCTCAAGGGCGTCCGCCTGCCATTGGCCGAGATTCTCGACTTGCCCGGCGGTCAACGCGCTGTTGCCCTGACTTAACCACTTCCCCTGATTGCGGGCTGTACCGCTGATTGCCAGCGTCAGCGCATCCACGCCCAGCATTTTTCCCTGATTATCCAGACTGGCCGCCTGTACGTGCAGGGTACTGCCCTCCAACGTGCCACGCTGATTAATGTTTTCCGCCGTTATTTCCAGCGCATTGCCGCCGCCGATCAGTCCGCTATTGCTTAACTCGTTTCGTAACGTCAGTTGGAAATCATTCACCCCTTGCATATTGCCCTGATTGGTCAGGTTTTCAGCGGTGAGGGACAACTCACGGCTGACGATGTCGCCCTGATTCGTAAGGTTTTCTGCAAGATTGAAGGACAGCCCGCCGACGCCGGTTAGCGTTCCGTCATTTGCCACTCGGATTGCATGTATTGCCAGAAGATTGCCGTAAATATCACCGGTATTTTGCAGGGTGTTGTTCAGTTCGAGAGTCAGGCGATTATCCGCGCTCATATCGCCATGGTTGAAAAGATCGGTGGCGGTAAGCGCCAGCGACGCACCGTAGAGCAGGCCCTGATTTTGCAGACCATTGCCAAGGGTCAGTTGCAATGTCTCGATCCCGGCCATTTCACCGTCGTTCACCGCATCATCGGCGATAATATTGATGGTATTGCCGAGCAGCGTTCCCTGATTATTCAGCGACAACCCATGTATCTGAAGTGAATCGCCTTCCCATTGCCCGGCGTTATGCAGACTCTCGCCGCGCAGCGCCAGCGTGCCGTCGGTTTTTAACCGCCCTTCGCCCTGATAATTTCCCACTAACGACAGTGACGTTGCGGCCGCCACATTGCCGTCATTACGGATATTATCACCGGTCAGCACCGCACTGCCGTTACTGGATAACACGCCCTGATTGTTAATCTGTGTGGCGGAAAGCTGGCTGTCGCCGCCGGAAATTAATGTTCCATTATTCAGCAGCGTCCCCGCAGGCACTGACGCACTGAGATGCTGCGCATCATCGGCCAGCGACAGCGCCATTGCCAGTAAAGACGATTGATTGGTGGCGGGTGACGTAACCGCAATTTTCAGCGAGCGATCGCCCTGTACCCAGCCTTCGTTGGTAAAACGATGAGTCTCAAGCAGCAGATTCCCCGCCTGCCACTCTCCGTCATTAAGGGTATCGGCCGCCTGTAGCGTGGCGACGCCCTGCGTCAGCAATTTACCGCTTTGCAGATTTTGCAATGAATGGCTGGCGATCAGCTGTAGTGCCGCAAGCCCGACGATCTGCCCGGCATTGGCAATCTCATCGGCGGTCAGCGTGATATCATTTGCCTGCCATTGCCCACGGTTGTCGATGGTTTGTGCCGTAACGGCGTTGTCACCCTGACTAAGCAACGCACCGCCATTATGCAGGCTGTTGCGGATCGCCAGCGTCAGCGCATCCACCCCCAGCATTTTGCCCTGATTATCGAGCACCCCGGCATTCAACCGTACCGTTTGTCCTTCCAGAATACCGTTCTGCCAGACGTTTTCTGCCGTCAAAGCCAGCGTTTTACCGCTCAGCGTACCGGCGTTATCCAGATCGCCCCGCAAATTCAGTTGCAGATCGCTGACGCCGAACAGGCCGCCCCGGTTGTCCACCCCAGCGGCGTCAATCCACAGCCGATCGCCATACAGGTTACCGTGATTGAACAGATGCTGATCCAGCATCAGGGTCAGTTCGTCCACGCCGGTCATCATGCCGTCATTCATCAGGCTATCAGCCGTCATCGCGACATGGTTACCCAGTAACGTGCCCTGATTAATAACCGAATTTCCGAACAGTTGGAGAGTGTCGCTTTCCCAACGCCCCGCGTTAGACAGGCTATCGCCGCGCAGCGTCAACGCGTGTTCCGCCTGAATCCGGCCGCTATTGGTCAGATTCCCTGTCTCCAGCGTCAGGCTGGCGGCCTGCCAGTCTCCCGCATTCGTTGCATCAGCCGCGGTTAATACCGCCATCCCCTGAGAAAGCAACTTACCGGCCTGTTGATTGATCAACGTGTCTTTTGCGGTCAGTATCAGCGCCGCGATACCCAGAATTTTTCCGGCATTGGCTATCGTGTCCGCATTCAGCGTTATCGTCTGCGCCTGCCACAGTTCCCGATTATCAATCTGGCCTGCCGTGGCGGTACTTTCGCCCTGACTGAGCAGTTCGCCCTGATTGTTAAGCGTGTTGGTTATCGCCAATATCAGCGCGTCAACGCCTAATAGCGTTCCCTGATTATCCAGCTCGACGGCATCCAGTCGTACTGATTGTCCTTCCAGCGTACCCTGCTGTTTTACCGTTCCGGCGACCACATTCAGGTCACTGCCTCCGTGGATCAGCCCACGGTTATCAAGACCGCCTGACAAACGGAGCTGAAGGTCATCGACCCCGGTGATTTGCCCGCTATTGTTCAGGCTACCCGCGGTGATAGCCAGCAGATTACCGTCCAGCGCTCCCTGATTGTCCAGACGATCAAAAATATGCAAATCCAGATGTTGGATACCAGTGATCTGTCCGCGATTACTGAATCGATCGCTCTGAGCCTGCGTGGTCAACGCGCGCAGATTCCCTGAATTGTCTATCGCCAGAGCATTCAGGCGCAGAGCGTCGCCACTGAGCCAGTCGCCGGTATTGATCAGGCTATCATCCGCATTCAGCACACTGGATTGAAGTGATTGAGCCTGACCGCTGTTGGTGATGTTATTGGCGTGCAGTTCCAGACGATCGCCCTGCAATATCCCCTGATTAACCAGGTCATGGCCCGATAGCAGCCAGCTTCCTTGCGCCAGCAGACTGCCGCTATTATCGAGATAGTAGGCCGTCGCCTGAGCATCGCCGCCGATGCTGGTTTTGCCACGGTTAAGCCAGCGATCCGCATTCAGTAAAAACTGCGCTGCCTGCAACTCGCCGTCGGTTTCCGCCTCGGCGGCGGTCAGCGTCAGCGTATTTCCCGCCAGCAATTTTCCGCTCGCGCGCTGTACCAGTTGGCGATCGGCACTGACCGTCAGCGAATGATCGGCCTGAATAATCCCCTGATTGTCGAGCAAACCACTGTGAATCTGTAACTCCGGCGCGGTCAGCGTACCGTCGTTGATGATGTCGCCGGCAGTAACCGCCAGCGTTTTCCCGGCCAGCAACATGCCGCTGTTATTTAGGTCTGTGTTCAGACTGGCCGCCAGCGACACGCCCGCGCTGAGCGTGCCGCTATTCAGCGCCGCGCCGCCAGACAGAGTGATCATCTGTTGCGCATTGATCGTGCCGTGGTTGTCGATCGTCTGATTGTTCAGGTTGATATTGTGACTCGCCGTGATATCACCCTGATTGGTGAGAGAGGTACTTTGTAATGCCAGCGTTGCAGCCTGAAGGGTTCCCCGGTTCGTCACGCTGTCGGCCAGCATGAACAAATGATTTTCGGTCAGGATTTTCCCCTGATTATTCAGCAGCGTTTGCAACTCAAGCCGCAAATCGCCGCGGGCGCTGAGTAGTCCGATATTGTCAACGCGGCCCGCCTTCAACGTCAGTTGCTCCGCTGCCGACAGCGAGCCACTGTTAATCAGTTGGTTTCCAACCAGCGACAGCCCCTGCAATGATGCGATATCACCCTGATTATCCAGCGAATCAACGTTCAGATTCAGCGTCTTCCCAGCCAATGTGCCACGCTGAACGATTTGCCCGCCTTGCAGCGTCAACGCATCACCGGTGGTCAGATTGCCCTGCCAGTCACCTTGTTGAGTGGCGCTGACCGTGGCGCTATTTTTAGCCTGGATCTGAGCGCTGCGGGTGGCGGTCAACGTTTCGGCCTCAAGCTGGACAGCTTGCGCCCCGGCAATCCCGGACAGCGTGACGTCTTTGCCTTGTATGCCAAGCTCGCTATCGGCTTTAATACCGCTTAAGGCATCCTGCCGTAACGCGCTGCCGGCCTTTATCGCCACTTTATCGGCGGCTAATTGGGTATTATTTAGCGTGACATTGTCACTTTTCACCGTTAGATGATGGCCGGAGATCAGAGCGCCCTGGGTATCGACACCCGCGCTAATCCGGGAATCGGTCGCGCTCAATTCGCCTTCCGAGGCAAGCGTAACGGATTGCCCCGCTCGTAACGTGGCATCCGTCAGGGCGATCCCCGCATTCCCGTCAAGCGTGAGTTCGCCGCCGGCCTGCTGCTTACCTTGTAGCGCCAGCGCTTCTCCCTTAGCATGGATATTGCCCTGTGCAACCGCATCCCCAACGCTAAGTTTGCCATTCGCCGACAGCGTGATATCGCTGCTGCGGGCACTCAGATTACCGACGTTGACGCCGACCCCTTTATCGCTGGATACCAGCGTGATCCGATTGGTGTACATGCCGCCTAAGGCGCCGGTATCCAACGCCACTTTGATACCGCTATTATCCGCTGTTTGCGCCGTCACATCGCCGCTGGCATCAACCTGATTCGCACCGAGCACCACCTGCGCTTCATTCGCGTTTAACCCCGCATTAATCTGCGCCGTGCGGGAAATCAGGCTGAAATAGTCACTATTACTGGCATCCAGCCCTTGTCCCGTCAGCGTGATATCACCACGCTTGACGTCAATACCTTGTAGTTTGCCCTGTGCGTCAAATTGCGGTTTACCGGTGGTCAACGTGACCTGCGGCGTATTGATAAATCCGCAACCATCACAGGTAATGCCGTAGGGGTTGGCGACCATCACACTGGCCTGTTTCCCGCCCACCTCCAGATACCCCGCAAGCGTACTGCGATTGGGCGATACCACTTCGTTGATAATGGCGTCCGCCGCCTTACCTTTCAGATTGGGGTTATTCTGGATCAAACCACCAAGCTGGGTAGGATTAAGCTGAGCCGTGCCGTTATTCAGGATCAACCCTGATTTATCGACATTGAAGTCGTGGTATTGGTTATGGGAAATCCCCGCGCTATTCGGCGTCGCAATATTCACCACCGGTACGCCGTTGCCGGCTTTATCCACCGCGGTATTGCCGGTCGCGACATTGACGCCGGCCGCCATCGCAGGCAGTACGGGTTGGAAGGCAATAAGATTAATCAGCGTATAAGCGATTAATCGTTGCGTTGTTTTAATTGGTTTCATCCCTGCCCCCTGCTGTGACATGCATTCAACGGCTAAAAAGAAAGACCTATACGGTAATAAACGGCAACGGCATCGGGCTTCAGCCAGTCCGGATAATCCAGCGGCCAACCGACGGTGATCTGCTGTGACAAATATCGATTGGCGACTCCCGCCCCGACCGCCGCGCCCCACAAGGTGCCGGCGGATTCGCTATCCCCTTGATGCGAAAAAAGGTGGCCGCCATCCAGCGCCGCCGTTAAGGTCAGTTCGCCCAATAATGGCAACGCCATAGGTCGCCAGTTGATTTCATTGCGCCAATAGCCGCCACGGTTGCCTGACAGATATTGTTCTTTAAATCCGCGCACCGAACTCTCTCCGCCCAGCGTGACCTGCTCGCTGCCATACAACGCCTGCGCCGAGTACTGACCGTAGAAGTTGGTGAGATAACTGATGTTTTCGCTGATCGGGTGGTAATAACTGACGGCCAGCGTCAGCTTGTTAAACGCTGCCCGTGGCGCATCGCTATCTTTGCCGGCATCGCTTTCCGCCCCAAACCAGCGAGTCCCGCGGCTGTACGCCGGGTTAAATGTCGCCAGCCCGCCCCACAGTTTCTGGCTGTGATTAACGCCGACAATGGCCGTGCTGAGTTTCCGGCTGCTGGACTGCAAAAGCACATCATTGAGGTAGTTATGCCCGATACGGTGAGTCATGCCTGCCGACAGACTGGTTTTCATATCGCCATTACGAAAAACTACCCGCGACACCGACAGACGGTGCGTCTGACTATCGCCGGTCGAATGCCAGAGGAAATCCCGATTCAGGAAATCATTACGATAGCGGCTGTGGGAATAGTCATAATTGAGATTCCAGTAGCCATACGGCAGTGACACGCCCGCTTGCAGATTGTCGGCATCCTTTCCGTCATTGAATTCACTGCTGTGTCCCCCGCTGATAAACCACTGATCGGCAATCCCCAGCATGTTGTCCGCCCATAGGCCGCCATTGAGCTGCTGTTGCCCGGTGCTTTTTTGCCCACTATTATCAAAACTGATATTTGCCGTCAGCGGCAGCCGTTTTTGGCTGGTCAGATTGACGATGGAATAACCGGGTTGGCTGCCAGGAAGAATTTCAATACTCACCTGCTGCGTCGGCATGCGGTTAAGCTGTTCCATCCCCTGTTCAATATCGCGGAGATTCAGTATTTCACCTTTAAGACCGGGGAATACCTGTTTTAAAACGCGCTTTGATTCATTATTGATTTTAATATATTCCAGTCGTCCTTCCAGAATATCGATCGTTAATATTCCGCCGGACAAATCCTGCTCAGCAATAAAAGCACGACTGGTAATATACCCGCGTTCGATATACCAATTACTGACATCATGAATAAGTTGATTTATTTTATTAACATTAATACATCGATTAATATAATTTTTATTTAACCGTTCTTTATCTTTTTCATTCAATAATGAACTATGTTGATAGCGGATCGCCTGAATGGCAAAACAATGCCCCCGATCGGTTTCATCTCCCGCCGCTTGCCGCGTCTGGGGCTGGTTCAACTGTAATAAGGATTCTCGCTGCTGGCGGGCCTGTTCAATGACTTCCGCCTGGCGTTGCTGTATTTCATTGCGGTCCGCCGGATTAAGCGGAGCTGACAAGACGAAATAAGGAAAAAAAATAGGCAGAATCAAAAGCAGCCTGATAAAAACCCGCATCGGTTTCATCCCTGAAGTTATTCGTTTTTATTGGTTATAGTAGAACCGTTAATTATCAAGCTCAATATGTTTTATGACATATAATTTTACAGTAATTAATTTTTCCTTAACTCAATACAAAATATTGTAATAACTAATAATAACAGAAATATGCCTCATCAACCGCCGGCTGGCGACCTCCCGCCTGTCAACCCGATATAGCGCGCCTTTTCAATAAGGGAAACCTATGGCTTCTCGAATAGTATTTTTGATGCATCATATTGTATATTGAGTGGCCGGGGCGACGCTGATGCCCTTTACTGGGGGAATGCGTGAACTATCCAATAGGACAAATCAATCACAGTTATCTGGGTTCCAGCGTCTACACCATGCTGCGTGACGCGCTTATTGTCGGCCGCCTCAAACCGGATGACCGTCTGCGTATCCGCGAGCTGGCCGCCCAGGTTGGCACCAGTGTGACACCGGTACGGGACGCTATTTTGCAACTGTCCAAAGAGCAGGCGCTGGTGCTGAAAACCCCACGAGATATTCGCGTGCCGCAGTTAACCGAAGAGCAGTTTATGGAGATCCGTACTCTGCGCCTTGCGCTTGAGGGGACGGGCGCGGAACTTGCCGCCAAACGGATCGCGCCGCAGGATTTGGAACGCATGGCGGTGAATATTCAACTGAACCGGCAGGCGATTGAAAAAAATAACCTGAGCGATGCATTACAATTAAATAGCGAGTTCCATTTACTGCTGGCGCAGACGGCACAGATGCCTTTACTGAGCCAGTTTATCGGCAGCCTGTGGATGCGGACCGGGCCGTTAATCGCGCAGGCTTACGCCCATTTTTCATTGAAAATGGCGATTGAGCATCACTACGATGTGCTCAGCGCGTTGCGCCAGCGGGACAGTCAGGCCGCCAGACAATCCATTCAGGAAGATATTCTTGACGGCAGTGAAGCCATGTTGGCTTTTATTGCCGTCGAACAGCAAGAATAACGGTGCCCCCTCCCCGGCGTATCGGGCGACACGGCGCAGGGGACGGCGGCGCGTCGTTTCAGTTTCAGGCCGCATCGACCTGAGCAAGCAGGCTATCGACAAACAATCGGGTCTCCCCCGCCTGGTGGATAAACGCCGTCAGTAACGCACTGAAGCGCGGTTCGGTCAGCGAATCCAAAGCATGCTGAGTACACAAGCGTAGCGTGCCATTTTCATCGAGCGCCAGCCAGCATCCCTTCATTGCCGCCATCTCAAAGTTCAGTAACAACATCAGATGATAAGCGGCTGGGCTGTCATAGCCCTGAAAGCTCATCAACTGACAGTGCAGCAGCAGCGCATCGCTGTTGTCCGGCATTTCCAGCATGGCGGCCTCTTGTCCATCAGGCCCATTCATCACGCAGATCCCCGCCTGTAAACTCAGCGAAGTGCGGTGTGTCTGACCGTAATGTTGTAGTAACCGGCTAACGTGTTGTTGTGCGGGGGTCATCTGTTTCTCCTTCCTTATGATTGTCCTTTCAGTTTCAGGCCTTCTTGCTGTAACTGTTGCAATGCGCTGGCAGTGGACGGCGGCGCTTTCGCAATTTCCCCGCCCAGCTGGTAGCTTTGCGGCAGCGTCTGGTCCTGACCATAGCTGAAGTTGATGCTGCCAAGCAGTTTGCTCATGCTCACGCTCGCACTGCTTGACGCGTTGATAATGACCGACGGCGTATTGAATCCTTCGCTCTTTTTCACCGTCTGCGAGACATTGATGCTGGCCAGACGCAGGTTATTGCGATCCTTGAACAGCGCGATAACATCATCTTTTCCATGCGTTTTATTCTGAATGCCCTGTTCTATTTTTTCCCGGACATCGTCCTTCAGCTCCAGCGCTACCGATACCGATACCGTGGCTTTATCATTGGCCTGCAACCGGCTGACGATATCGTTTAACGCCGGATTCTCCGCAATCAACTGATTAATGCGGTCGGCATTACTCGGCGGCAATGTGGAAAACAGGTGGCTGCTCAGCACCCGGAACAGCCCGTTTTCCGTCAGTTTGCTCAGATTAGTGTACGAAGTGGTATGTTTCACGCTGTCCAGCGTCGCGCCATCCCGCCGGGCAACGTCCTGACGAACATTCAGACGCTTCAACGCCATTAGCCCCTGGTACCGCTCATCCGTTTCCCCTCCTTTGTCGGAAAAGTGCTCGTTCAGAATCGCCAACTGTTCATCCGGTTCCGACATTTTCTTCACGCCATCGATCAACAGCTGGCTGGCCGGATCGGTAAAAGCCGACGAGAGCGTTTGGGTTATCTTATCAATGTCTTTTTTCTCCAGCGGTTCCGCCTTCTTCATGTTCAGACTGATCGATTGGTTGGTGCGTGAATCCATCGAAACGTTCACCCCGATGCTGGTTGAGGTAAAGATCGGGACGAGACCATCTTTGGTGGTTCTGGCGATACCGGCGCTGAGCGTGGCGTTCGTTCCCGCCGTCGCCTGATTCATGAAGCGCATACGATTGTCGGAGACGGTATAGGTGGTTGAGTTTTCGCTTTGCACAACACTTTTGGCGCGGCTCGCGGACAGGACGTTGACGCCGGCGGTCATCCCGACAGATCCGCGCAATACGGCTTCGGTAGGCGCTGCGCCCTTATGGGTTAAATTGATCCCGCCGCGCAGTTCCAGCGCCGCATTGCTATCCAGATCAAAACTGACCGTTTTACCCGACCGCACGCTGTGCTGCTCCCCTTTATCCAGCAGATCCAAAGGGTTAATCGCGCCGCTGGACAGTCCGTCGATAAACGCCGGCAGTTCCTCTTCCGTCAGTGAAAAGTTAAGCGCATTCTGTTGCGCCATATTCAGGCTGGCCGATACGCTGAAAGAGGCGCGCACGTCGGGGGTAAAGCTGTGCTTGCTGTTGATGTCCTGCGCCATTTGCGCCGAGGTTTTTCCCGTCAGGTATTCACTGACATCATAACCGCCGGAGTAGGTCAGCTTACCCGTGACGCCGCCGCTGCGTTCAAAGGACACATTGACGCCGTTATCCGCACGGGAAAAGTTCATACTATAGGTTCTTTCGCCGCTGATACCGCCCCCCGGCACCGGGGGGAAAGGCAATGACGTGCCCGTCACGACAAACGCCATCGACGCGCCGCCGCCATAATTACGACTGAATGCGATACTTTCGTTGCTATCCAGCGATAACAAGGTGGCTTTCATTTTATCGATCATGTCCGCCTGGCCGGTGGTCTGCATCACGGTCCTCGAAGTGACGCTGACGGCGTGATCCTCCCTTCTGAACGCCTTCATGAACGTTTTGATGGCGTCGTAATCTGCTTCCAGCGCCTTGTGATTGGTAAAACCCATATCGGTCAGTTTCTTCACCGGGTTCTCCCCGTATTCGCCCTGCCGCAGCGCATTAAGCGCGTTCATCAACGGCGCCAGCGTCGCCTCGTCCGGCGACGTACCGGACAACGCGCCGAGGCGGTTGGTCAATTCATGCACATCGCCGAGCGTCAATGTATCCAGCACCAGCCGGGTTTTGGCCAGCGACATCATGTCGCGGGTATCACGCTGCTGACCGGGCGCATCGGTATTCAGTTTCTGATGCATCGGGGTGTTGCTGTCGACAAACGCTTTAACCAGCGAGCCGGCCGTACTCTCTTGGGATGAGGGCGTGCTCTGCATCGCAGCCAACAACATGGGGGCAAGATCTTTCTCCTGACGATGCAGACCCAACCCGTTCTGGGGAGCCGGTTTCCCTTCCGTTTTCACCGCGCCAGCGTCATTCAGAAGGCGCTGATCCCTGCCGATGAGCAAGGCGGCTTTGGCGGAACTGCTTTCCAGTTCGCTATGAAACTGTTTTAACAGGTTTAGCAGCGGCTGCCCTTTTTCGCCCAGATCCAGATGCTCTATCTTGCTCGCCAGATCCATCGTCGGCGTCTTGGGCTGCGCGGTGGCCGCTTCCAGTTTTTTCAGCAGGGCGGCCTGCATGTCATAAACCGGTTTCAGCCCTTCCCGCCCGGCAATCTGATGCTGAACATGGTCGGTAAAGGTCTTTATCGGTCGCGGCATCGCCAGTGAGAAGGTGAAGATATGCGCCCTCACCAGATCGGACAAATTGCTTTTAACCTGCTGCGACTCTGCGCCTGTTTTACCTAACAGTTGCGCATCCGCTTTCACGCTGACCCCGGTAAACGGAATACGCTTTCCTTTCGTTGCCGTATCCAGCGTATTGAAAACCGTTTCAGCCGCGCGGGTTTCCGCTCTTACCGCTTCCTTGCCCTTCGGGATCTCGGTTTGCCACCCGTCCGATTGCAGGGTATGCAGTTGATGCTCATCCTGCGCGACTTGCAGGCGATTTTGCGCATCGGTTCCGATCGCGTTTATTTTACCGTCTATCGGCGTATTCACCGGCCGCCACTGCGCTTCAATGTGGCGGGCCGCGCTTTGCCAGTCGGCTTTCGGCAGTTGAAAGAGCGCGCCGTCATGGTTCAGCACGAAAAGGTTCTGCCGGCTATCGAGCGTGATATCGCGAATTTCACCGGACAAACCATTTTTCGGCAACGCCAACGGCGCCGCCGCCTGCTTGTCTGAACCGGGTCTGATCTGGTGGAAATGCAGATCGCCTTGCGGGTTGACGGTAATAAATTTATGGCGATTGACCACCGCCATGGCCGAAATGCCCTCCTGTTTATCGATACCCGGCAACGCCGTATCGGCTGATGGCGCCGGACGCACCTGCGACAGAGCGAAAACGTTATTATCACCGTGTGTAAAGGTGGCTGATTTCTGATTGATGGTTAGCGGGAGAATCTCGCCGTCCTTAAGGATATAGGCCTGATTATCCAGACCGCGTTTCAACTGACTGGCCTCCACGCTGGATGTGTCCCAGTTCCGGGTGTTGTCATTGTAAAAATGGACCTTGCCGTCCTGTAGCCCCAGTTTTCCCTGCCGGCCCAGGTCCAGCGTATCGATGCCGACCGGCGCCGGAGAGCTCAGGCCCAGCGTATTATCCACCACCAGACTATCGCTCAGGTTCCAACCCGGAACCGGCGACATGGCGTTTTGCCCCAATGACGCAACATGCTTTTGCCCCTGACGATCGCTGACCAGCGCATGTAGCTGACCATGTTCATCATGTGAAAATCCGGTAATGCGACGATCGGCACCCAGAGCGGCATCCAGCGCTGGCGTATCATAATTCGTCAGCGTCACGCTCGGTTCGCCCGTTCCGGGCAACGGCGCATGGTAGAGTTTGCCCGCACTATCGGCGATCAGCAGGCGTTCGGCGGTAATGGCAACCGACTGCGCATGTACAGGAGCACTATCCGCCAGCCGTAGTTCGACGGGTTGGGGAGATGCGTCCAGCGAGGAGAGAAGATGCAGCTGCGTCATGTAATCCCGCTCGGTCAGCACGGCCAACTGCCCGTTTTGATTAGCGGAAAAGGCGCCGATCTTATCGCTAAACGCCGACGCGACGCGCCCCGGAGAGAGGTTGATCAGGGTATGAGAATCCTGAATCGCATACAGCTGGCCGTCGCCCTGCCGGGATAATTGGCGATGAGAAACCTCGCTGGTTTGCTGCCAGACGCCAAATTCAGTATCGAGCGCGAACAGTTTACCGTCATGAATCCGTAGTTGCCCGCCGATATCGGAAGCCGGGCCGGGCCGTTGATAGACGCCAGTCAACAACTCGTGATTCATACGCCCGGATAATGGCACCTCGACCGATTCGCCTGATGCAGTCTGAAGCGAGAGATGACCGGGCGTATGCGCTGGCTGGATGCCGCCAGTCTGGTCTTTCCCCTGCCTGTCCATGCCCGGAATGGCGCGGCGTCCGCTGCTGTGTAACGCGATATGATGCTCCCCCTCGCTCTGGATCGCGAACAAACGGCCGGATTTATCCAGCAGGACATGCTGTCGGTCGTCCTGACTTTCATGGTGGGCAACAAACGGCTGGCTATTTTTCCCCAGCGTTTGCTGTAGCAACGTGGTTAGCGTATCCGGCAGCCCCTTGCCGAACTGAAGTTTGCCACGATCGTCCATCCTGACGCTGAACTCCGCGGCCGGGGCAACGCGCGCCAGACTCTGAATCGGGCCGCCGGATGCCAGCGATGCGCGTAAATCCTCTGATGAGTTTGCACGTTGAGTTTTTGCTCCGACAGCCGGGGGCTGACTGCTCTCGCCCGGTTCCCATGTCCTGCGCCCCGGATGCATCGATATCTCATGCCGCGGTGAAGCGACCGGCGAGGAAGGCGCGGTATAAAAGCGCTGTGACGTGTCGCTGTCGGACTCGCTTCGCCGGGGCGAGTCAGGCAGCGAACCCGGGGGAGTGAAAAACCGCTCGCTGCCGGACAGGCTGCCGCTGCTGCTTTCCCGCGTCAGGGACGCCATCGGCGCTTCCCGCCGGGCCAGACTCTGAATCGGCCCTCCGGACGACAGCGAATCCCGCATCGTGCGCGGCAAACTCTGAATCATGCCGCCCGATGCCAGTGATGCGCGGAGATCCGTCAGGCGCGCGCCCTGATTTTTCACCTGGCTGCCAGACCCCTGAGTCAGAACCGGCGGCTTATTTTTATCATGTAACCCGTGTTGCATCAGCGACTGCACGTTTTTCTGGCCCGAACTGCGGCGGCGGCCCTGTGTCAATGGCGGTGGATGAGCGTCGGATGAATTGGCCTTATCAAGATGCAGAATTGATTTAACGTGGCGGATAATATGCATGGTGAATCCCAGGATAACGAGTGGCTGTCTTGCTAAGTGGGTGGCTTTTTTATCCGGTTCCCTCGCCCAGCATTTTTCTCTCTGCCTGCCGGGAACCGGATTTCTTCTTTCATCACTTAAAACACGACAGACGAAAGGCTGTTAATCCTCCACTTACTTAACCCTCAAGGGAGCAATCATGGCTGAAATCAATACCTCGTTTAACGTACCATCTGGCGTGGGTTTTCCCCCGGCAGGTTCCGACTCAACGTTTGGCGGCGGCGATGCCGCGTCATCGCGATCGCCGCAACAGGAGCGTCAACTGCTGGAAGCACTGGGAACATTGCTGACTGCGCTGCTTCCCAATCTGCTGGAAAATGGACAATCATCGTCCGATAGCAGCCCGCTTTCTCAGGCTTCCGGGCAGGGAAACCAGGGCGCCGGGGCAGCCGGTCAGAACGGTAATCCCGCCGATATATTAATGAAATTGCTCGAAGCGTTGATACCGGGCAGCAACACGCAGGGGGCAGGCAACCAATCCGGCGCGACCGGCAGCAATAACGGGGCGTCGCCGCTGTCAGGCGCATCGGGCAGTAACGGTACGCAAAATCCTGAAAATCTGGGACGCTCTCTGCTACAGGATTCCATCAGCAACGCGCTGAACAACGCGATCAACCCCACTGCCGACGGCGGCGGTGAACTCAGTGACAATATGCTGCTCAAGGCGTTGATGGAGCTGATTGCCAACCTGATGGATGCGCAAAAAGGCGAATTCGGCCAGCCGCAAAATAGTACATCGTCACCTGCCAACACCGCGTCGCCGGGCTCATCGGGCAGCGGCGGTGGTTCCGTGCCGTCAACAGCAACGGGACAAAGCGCTACGCCTTCTGCTTCCGCAAACCCTTCAGCCAGTTCCGGCATTCCCGCTTCGCCTTCGAACATACCGTTGACCGGCGCCAGCGCTGAAGCAGGGAAAACCGGGGCGGTTACCTTTCCTGCCGCGGGCAAGGACGTCACCACCGTGAATGAGACTATCAAGGTCGGCCCCGGCGAAGTCTTTGACGGCGGCGGCAAGACCTTTGTCGCCGGAAGCGCATTAGGCGACGGCAGTCAGGCGGAGGGACAGAAACCCATTTTTGAGCTGGCTCAGGGGGCGACGCTGAAAAACGTGGTGTTTGGCGATAACGCCGCCGACGGCGTGCATGTCCGCGGTGATGCGAAAATTGACAATGTGCATTGGACCAACGTCGGTGAAGATGCGCTGACCGTGAAATCCAACAACGGCAAGCCCGCCAACGTTGAAATCACCAACAGCAGCGCTCAGGGCGCTTCAGACAAAATCTTCCAGTTGAATGCCGACGCCAACCTGACCATCGATAACTTTAAGGCGAAAGATTTCGGTACGTTTGTGCGGACCAACGGCGGCCAACAGGGCAACTGGAATCTTAACCTGAGCAATATTGACGCCGAAAACGGCAAATTCTCGTTCGTGAAGAGTGACAGTGAAGGATTGAATGTGAAAGGCAGCAACCTCAACCTGGTTAACGTCAACAATCACTACAAAGTCCCGGACTCCGCTAACTTACAGGTGAATTAATATGTTGAATACGATGATTGACACCCATAACGCGCCCACCCGCTGGACCGATCTGACCAGGCGGGGAGGATACCTGTCACCGGACCAGCGTCTGGCGTTCGAGCGGGCCATTCAGCGGGTCAACGATTGCCTGAACGTAGTGTTAACGCAGAAAGATGCGCCACAGCGGGGAGCCTTTGAGTTCGATACGTTTGTGGATTTACTGGAGCAGGATTTTCTGCGCCATGCCGACCTGCATTCGGAAAACGGTTTGCACAGCGATGTGGCGCAAACGGCATACTGGGTGGTCAGAAAGATGGCCGACCATTTGATGGCCGCGCGTCAGGCCGCCCCGCTATTCAAATAAGCAATAAAACCCACCGACTAACTCGCCACCTGTCCAGCAGGTGGCGTTCTTCAACCGATATCCACTGGCTAAATCACAAATCCGGCGAAAAATACCCGGCAAAATCCCCACGGTACCCGAGCATCGCCCGGTGTATCTCAGGCTTACAACGTTTAAGATGCCAGAATAGTTCACGGTTTTTCTCCCTCCCGGCGTAAAGAATTATGCTGAAGTGGGCATGACCGCCGAGTGAGCGACAGGACGTCGCGAAAGCCAGTGCCGCGTTGGCAACTCGTCACTGGCGGCTCGAAAGGCGGGCATGAACGCCGAAGGCACCGCGTTAGCGGCATAATTTTCGCCAAAAGCCCGGGTTCTCAGGGCGCTGGCGATTGAGCGCCCTGAGTCGTGCATGGCGCGAGTGCCGCAGAGAGATACCGCTTATTTATCACGCACGAAACCGTCTCCGCGCTTTGCATAGCAGGGAATCATTCCGTGATGTGAACGTTTGTCCTCAAACTCAAACAGGGCCTGCGCCCTGTTTTCGTTATTGCTCGATGCTAATCGTCTTTTATGCGGCCAGTTTTTCCAGCCCCATGTTAACGATTCGATCACCGATCATGGCGGCATCGATTCCCAGCGATGCGCCGCCATTGCCACGGGCATGCAGGTTGCTATTGCCGCTATCACCCGCCACGGCGCTCTTGACCATGCCGACCGCTCTCAGGAATTGATCCATGCTGCTTTTGGTCATGCCATCATCATCCGGCTTGCTGAGTGCTTTCGCCCACGATTTGTCATCCTGCTTCGCCGTTGACCAACCGTCTTTCTGGTACTCAGGTTTCCCGAACACTTCAGGATATTGATCCATGAACTGACCAATTTCTTTCGCCATCGCCCGATCTTCTTTATCGACAAAATAGCGGGTCGGGCTGTCATTATGCGTGCTGATATTATTCAGCTCCTGTAGGCCGGCCTTCTGCCCGACGCTCAGACCCAGCGTGCTGCCAAGCTGGTTAAATGCGCCGGCGCCGCTCAACCCCTGCAAGCCATTGCCGCCTAACTGTAACGGCGTTTGGTTGCCTAATGACTGGCTCAAACCGTTGCCGGTAATGGCAGTCAACGCATCCTTGACGCCCTGGGTATAGGCGGAAATTTCCGGGGACGTAGGCTGATTCTGACCGAACAAGCCGCCCAGACCGTTTTGGTTTTGCGACGCGCCGCTGCCCAGCAGATCATCCAACGCACTGAACAACAGATTACCCAGCACCGCCGTTGGATTCATGGCATTCATGCCAGCTCCCAATGCGTTACCTAAACCGCCGCCCAATGCCCCGCCCAAACCACTCGCCAGTCCGCCACCGAGCGCTCCCCCCAGATTACTGCCCAAACTACTGCCCAGGTTGCCCAGACCGCCTGTCAGCGCGTTACCCAATCCTCCCAGACCACTACTCGAGCCGCCGCCGTTCAGCAAGCTTCCCATGAACAGCATGGATGTCATCAAATCAGACAGTTGTTCCACGATGTTATTCAGTTGGTTGCTAACTTGATTTTGTGATGAATTGTTTTGAACCGCGTTACGCTGTGAAAGGTTGTTCGTTGTCTGTAGCAGGCTGTTGCTTCCGCCTGCCTTGATCGTAATTTGCAATGAGGTACTGCCACCAAGAGAATTAAGCATAATATTTCCTCAACAATAAAATGGGTTTGTGAACAGCGCCATCCTGTTTGCCGATTAGGACGGCCTGCATGAGATTGGCGCTCCCCATTTAAGTGATTCTGCGGCCGGTTCAGTTCCCTTCTCTTTGACTGAAAAACGCTTATCGCCACTCGCTTTCCCGTTACCGGGATTACCGCCATTACGCCGGCGGCAACCCCGCCAGCCGAAGCAGATCGGCGACAGCCTGTGGATACCGCGCCGCTGATATCGGTAAGGTGCGACGTAATATCAGCCTCTGCCGCGCATCCATACTCAGATAACACTCCCCCAGCGCTTCCGCCTGCTGAAAGCGCTGTTGCAAAACCTGACGTATTCCACCGGGATAACGTCTACCCGGCATCAACGTCAGGCATAACAGCACGTCCGGGGTCTGAGATCGCGCAGAAAGGCGCTGGAAATAAAACGTGGCGTCATCATTAACCCGCCAAAGACCCGCGGGCAGATGCGCTATCGCGGCAACAAAATCCTGCTGATGGGGGAAAACCTCCGCATGCTCAGTCATCAACACTCACCCGGCTGAAATCCGCAGGACCGCTGCGCAGATCGGGGGACCACCAGATAACGAGTTGACGAGCGTCAGGCTGCGGGCGACACGTTACCGACGTGCAGTTCGCGACGGGGCGAGGCGCCGAACAGGCACTCAGCAGCACCGCCAACAACACAGGGAACAGGTATTTGTGTCCATTGTTTTTTTTATGACGCGGTTTTGTGCCGAGAGATCGTTTACTCATCGCTTTTTTCCACATAAGGTTTCTCCGGATTATTGCGCCGACAGCAGGGAACGCCGGGCAGGCTGCACCGCGGCGGAAGGTTGCAGCGCCAGAAAGACTTCGCTGGATTCTCCCGGCGCCAACAGGGTTTTCGGCCATATCGCGACAGCCAGCGTCCGATTGCCGGTACAGGCGGCTTCATCCACGCGCCGGGGGAGCGTGCCGCTATTGCGCACCACACCCACGCTCAGTTTCACCTGACTATTGCCATACCACTGGTTGCGGCCGCTGTCATACACCAGACCCGGCTGGGAACGGCAGACCTCGCTCAGCCGCGTACCCCGATCCTCCTGCTGAAATCCGGCGGGAAACTGCTGACTGGCCAGGTCGCGCAACGCATTTTCGACCAGACTGTATAAATCGGTCTTGCCATTGCGCTGTGCGACGCGGTTCATGACGCCGTTCAACTGATGTCGGTTTTCGGTGGACACATAGCGGGTGGGATCGGTCTGATCGCCAATCAGATGCGGCGTTAAAATAAACAACCGCTCACGCCGGGAAACTTCATGGCGCGTTGAGGTAAACAGTTTCCCCAGTATCGGGATATCCCCCAATATCGGAATGCGGCGATCGCGATCGCCGCTCTCCTCGACGTGGAAACCTCCCAGAACCAATGCCCGGTTCTCGCCGATCAGCGCCTGCGTGCTGACCGTGCCGCGCTTCACGCCAGAGGCCGCGCCGTCACTGGCGGTTTCAACCTGACCATCTTCAATATCAATGACCAACTGGATACTGCGCTGCGCGCCTTGCCCCACGACGCGCGGCGTAACCTGCAAACTGGTACCGGCGGTCACCGGCTGGATCTCGGCCACCCGTTCGCCGGTGGCGGTGATGAACGCCGTGCGGCTGAAATCCACAATAGCGGGCTGATTTTCCAGTGTCAGCACGGAGGGATTGGCGACAATCGATGCGGTTCCGGCGCCTTCCAGCGCCTGAATATCGGCAAAGAACCGTTTGAAATCACTGACAAACAGGGTGTTGCGTCCCATCATCATGGTGCTGCCGGCGCTGACGTTCCCCAGTTGCCCCTGCCAGTTCGCTTCCAGACGCGACAACGCAGAACGATCGACATCCAGAATGATGGCATCGATATTCACCAGATTTTGTGGCACATCGATGTGCTCAACCAACTGCTGGTATTCGGCGCGTCTCTTCTCGTCATCACGGATTAACAGGGCATTATTGCGGACATCGGCCGATATTTTTCCACTCAGCGACTGCCGGCCGCCCTCCTCTGCGGTACGTTCAGGATTATTGCGCGTCGCCAGTCTGACCATCATCGCCCGGGTGCTTTCACGCATCATGTCCATTCCCGTATCCGGCTGCGCCGACACCGGACCGGATGCGCCAACGGGAGCGCTGCGCTGGCCGTCCATCAGCTCGTTAAGAATGGTCGCCACGCCGGGGATCACCACGCGCTGATCGCGATATTGCAACGTCCGGTCGGATACCGAGGCATAGCGCAGTGGAAATATCATAACCTTGCGACGTTCTTCTTTTTTCTCCCGCTGCTGGCTGAAATTGCGGATTAAATCGATATAGGCCTGCGGCCCGGTCACCAGAACGACGCCCTCTTCCGGCAACTCGCCCCAGCCAAAACGCGGATCCAGCAAACCAATACCGCTGAGCGCCTGTTTCAGATCCGGCGCGGCCTCTTCCGATATTTCCAGACGAACCGACCCCTGTTCGTCCTGCGGACTGACATACAGCGCATTGTTGTATACAAACCATTGGAAACGGTGTTCCAGCGCCAGACGATTGAGGAAAGCGACCGGCGTATCGGCGCGGATTTTGGCCGTAACGTCATTGTCGGCAATGTTTCCCAACATCAGATCCACGCCGTGGCTATTGGCGAAATCCGTCAGAATGCCAGACAGCGGCGTCTGTTCGGCGGAATAAGCATAGGCCCCTTTGTTCCACTCTGACGGCGTAGCGGCGTGCGCCAGCGGAATCATGCCGATCAGAACCAGCGACCAGCAAAACCAACGGTATAACATCAGTAAAACGCCATATAACGCCTTACGCATGCTGTTCTCCTTGCAAAAAAACCAGCGTATTCAAATTCAATGGGACCGCCGCGGCGGTTCTGATCGCGGGAGATAGCAATCCCAGCCAGGCATCGCGTTGATTCAGAAGCGTTTCCAGACTTCTGCACAGCCGAAAAGCGTCATCGGGTTCGTGCCGCATCCATAGCCACAGTTGCTCATCCTGCGGGGACATCGACAGCATGGCGGTTTCATCATGAAACTGGTGACGCGCGGCCTCGGCCAGTTGCAACGCCTGCTCCAGCATGTGCTCATCAAGGGGAGCGGAGAGCGGGATCGCGGCGCGGCAGGCAACCCCGCACGAATGCCGTACCAATGCGACCGCGCCTTTATCAATTTCCAGTCGCAGCACCGCGACGCCGCTATTCAGCCAGTTTTCCACTACGATGGTTAAATCAGTTGAAGTCATTGATGATGGCCTTCGCCAAACCGTGCTTGACGCTCAACAGTTGTCCCACCGCCCAACTGGCGTTGGAATAGTTCATGCTGGCCTCAAAAAAGGCATAGCTGTCTGCCTGACTGGCGCCGCTGTCTGCAACATTCAGCGCGATGTCGTCCAGCTTTTGCTGCGCGTTGATCAGATGGGCGTCCAAACGACGCTGGGTAGGATTGATGGACATACTGAACTCTCCTGTGGTTGACCTGATGTTGAGTGGTCAACCCTCGGTAGCAGTTCCATTATTTCCGGATCAAAGTTCGCGGACGCCGGGCGGCGCGGGAACATCCGGCGGCAGCAGTTGTGCAATGGCCCGCTGCCAGTCGAGCGACATCACGCCATGGGCGGTGATCAGTTTCATGGCGTCCGCTTCCAGCGATTCATCACTGGCCAGGCGCCACTCCAGATGAGAATGCGCCTTCAGCCAGCCGTTCACCTCCGCCAACTGGGCGGGATGGCAGTACAACGTCCCTTTGACGTCGTTCTGTTGCTGTTTCAACAGCTGTTTTAACAGCGCGCCATGCCGTTCCTGAGCGGGCACCTCGTCCAGTAAACGGCTCAGCGCGTCACGCAATAATTGAGCCGCCTGCGTCACCAGAACCTGCTCAAGATTTTCCCGATCGCGGGCGATGCCTTGTAACAGACTGTCGGCCTGCTGCCAAAAACGGGCTTCCGCCTGTTCCCGCACGCGCCGGGTTTCTTCCTGCGCCTGTTCGCGCGCCTGCTGCAAAAGTTCCGCCGCTCGCGCATTGGCATCATCCCATAGCGTGCGGCTGCGCTGATGTTCCGCAACCCGCGCCGCCGGGATAATCACCGTTTCATCGCTCGTTGCACCGGGTAAAGCGACAAACCTTCTTTTGGCTAACATCATCACTCCTTATGACATCGCTCCATCCTGCGTGACGGCGGCCGCCTTCCAGACCAGCGCGTCACATAGCGTATTTAATCGTCCGGCAGGCAATGCATATTCCGGTTTACGGCAGCGCGTCACCCAGGATTGAGGAAACAGCAGCCGCAAGCGCGGCCAACAGATTTCACCATAGCGAACCCGCAATAGGGTCAGCGCGTCAGCGTATCCGTCAGTAAACGCGACGTGTTGCGATAACCACAGCCCCGGACGCAGCGCTTTCGCCAGCCGCCGACACCAGGTAATCTGTTCGTCGGTCAACACTGACGATGGCGCCGGCGGCTGGCACGCCGCCGCGATCAGATTCAGAATTTGTTCGCGCTGAAACGCACTGAGCGTCCCAATCTGCATCAGGGAAACCACCGGCTCCGGCGGCAATTGCATCGGCAAATCGAAATGCCGGCTCAGCAGCGGAATATTGGCATGCATAAACGCCCGCGCTTTTTGCCGCTCCACAGGGAAAATGGCTTCGCTTTTCCAACTGGGATCGGATTGCCATACACAGCCACTCGCCCACCACGTCAGCCAGTCAAGGCGTGTTACTTCCGTGTGCATATTGGCCTCGCTATTGTTGTTTTTATGATTACCGTTGTTATTCACGGCACGCATGATTTATCACTGCCGGGCCTCTCCCCGTTTCTGCCGCCACTGCTGAATATGCGGCTGGCCCAGCCGCCATCCCAACAGCCCCATCAGCATGATGCCTAACAGCGCGACGCTCCATTGCCAACGCTGCATTTCATCCGGCGTCAACGTGAATGGCCCCAGCGTCACTACCGGCACCGTATCCTGATAAGGCTCCGCCGGAACGAAAACGATAGCCAACTCCTTATCACTTTTTCCCGATAGCCCGGGAATGCTGCTGGCCACCATACGACGAATGCGCGGCTCCATGCTGTCTGGCTCCAGCTCCGCACGATATTTGATGAATACGGCGGCAGATGCAGGCTGCACCGGTTCACCGGGCGCAATCCGCTCCGGCAATACCACATGAACGCGGGCAACCAGTACGCCGTCAATCTGCGTCAGCGTCGCTTCCACTTCCTGCGACAGGGCATAAATATAGCGGGCGCGCTCTTCCAGCGGCGTAGAGATCACGCCGCTCTTCTGGAAAACCTCGCCCAGATTGGTTCGCGACTGACGCGGCAGACCGGCGGCGTTAAGAATATTGACCGCTCTTTCCATGTCTTTAGCCTCGATCACCAGCGTCACCCCCGTTTTATCCACCCGCTTCTCGGCGGCAATCTGATAACGTCCGAGCGTGGCGATCGTTTCATTAGCATCGTTTTCCGACAGGCCACGGTTCAGCTCAATCGGTTTTTCACAGCCGGTGAGCAGCAGCGCTAACAACAGAAATATCGCTCGCTTGTGCATTTTCATAGGCCGCTACTGTAAGTTGGTGAGTTTTTCCAGACTCTGCACGCTTTTCGCCACCAGTTTGGCGCTGAGCAGACTTTCAAGATAGAAAGAAGACAATGTCCGGGTGGCATCCAGAACATCTTTCGGATCATTGGAGCGCATGGACTGGCTGACTTCACGCTCCGCCGTTTTGAATACCGAACCCAGCCCTTGCGATTTTTCCGCCAACGCGCCCAGCCACTGGCTATTATCGGCGACCGGCGTGACCGGTTTGGATTCAAGCGCCGCGCTGAACCAGGACACATCCTGACTGTTGGCGAAAAGCCGATCGTCACCAACCTGACCGCCTGATGAGGCTATCTCATTCACATGGGTAATTTTCATGGTAGTGAATTCCATAGAGGAGCGAACAAGAGAGAAACCGGGGAATCATTCCCCCCGGTTGCATGATGATCATCAGAACTGAATAGCTTTTGCCGCTTTCTGTCCGGAGTTCAGTGACTTAGAGGCAGAATCCATCTGACCATCCAGAATGGAGTTTTCGGTATCCAGCGCAATTTTCTGCGCCTGGGCGTCCGCCGCACGGGTTAATGAACCAGCCATAGCGCTGTCCAGCGTTTGAGAGGCGTTCTGCGATGCAATCTGAGAAAGTCCTAAGGCCATGATGTATCTCCAAATAATGAAAGTTTATGATATTGAACTGTCATGCTGTACCTACAGTCATCTTGTTCATTCATTAAGTAGAGAAAGGCATGTAATGAGTTCCACGCCATGCGAAATTTTTTATGACGGGCTATCCCTGCCCGTCACCCTTCGGGCCGTCGCAAGCGACGTTGAAAAACGCTCCGGCGTTTTTTTATGACGGGCTATCCCTGCCCGTCACCCTTCGGGCCGTCGCAAGCGACGTTGAAAAACGCTCCGGCGTTTTTTTATGACGGGCTATCCCTGCCCGTCACCCTTCGGGCCGTCGCAAGCGACGTTGAAAAACGCTCCGGCGTTTTTTTATGACGGGCTATCCCTGCCCGTCACCCTTCGGGCCGTCGCAAGCGACGTTGAAAAACGCTCCGGCGTTTTTTTATGACGGGCTATCCCTGCCCGTCACCCTTCGGGCCGTCGCAAGCGACGTTGAAAAACGCTCCGGCGTTTTTTTATGACGGGCTATCCCTGCCCGTCACCCTTCCTTTGGACTGTCGCAACGTCTCAAATCCGTTTCATCACATTCAATACCTTAAGACGATGATAAAGCGTGCGTTTGGGGATCCCGAGTTCGCTGACCACGTCGTCAATACAATGATCGTGCCGTTGCAGCGCATCCTGAATCAGATATTTTTCAATCTGTTTTAAACGATCTTTGAGCTGCAAGGGCTGATGCCGCGTGACTGGCGCCGTGGCTAACGGGGAAAGCCCCAACACCCAGCGTTCAGCCGCCGCTTTCAGTTCACGAATATTCCCCGGCCAGGAATGCGTTACCAGCCGTTCATGGATCTCTGCTGAAACGCGCGGCGCAGGCATTTTCAGACGTGCCGCCGCCTCCTCGCTAAAACGCTGAAACAAGGGAAGAATCAAATCACTACGCGAACGCAACGTCGGCAACTGTATTTTAACGGTATCCAGCCGGAAATAGAGATCGCGCCGAAATAATCCACTCTCCACCAGTTGCAGCAGCGGCGTCTGCGTCGCCACAATGACCCGCATCTCCACGGGGGTAAACTGGGTGCTGCCCAGCCTCTTGACGCCCCGGCTTTCCAGCACGCGCAGCATTTTCGCCTGTAGCGTCATCGGCATACTGTCAATTTCATCCAGAAAAAGGATGCCTTTGTCCGCACTTTCCAGATACCCCGCCCGGGAACGACTGGCGCCGGTATACGCGCCCGACACCACGCCAAACAGTTCGCTCTCCGCCAACGTTTCGGGAATGGCGGCGCAGTTCACCGCCACTAATGGACCACTGCATTTTGAAAGCTGATGAATACGATGCGCCAGCGTATCTTTTCCCGTACCGGTTTCTCCCTCTAACACGATATCGACATTCAGCGGCGCAACCACATTGATAAGGGGGGATAGCGTTGCATGAATATCGTCAGTAAAAGCGGGGGTAACTCCTGATATCGAGTGGAAATATTCCTGAATCATGCCTGCTCCTGCGCCCATCCGGGCTAATTTTATACTCGCCGACGTGTCATCGGCCGGGTATATACCTTCCGTAAGCTGCTTATGGTTTTGCCATCCTGTCCCTACCATGCCGGGTGCTTCCCTCGTCCCGGTTTATTGATAATGGCACGCTGACAAACATTACTGTTAATTAACAATGAAACCATCAGCCATCGCTGAACATCAAGTAGGAATTGCGGAGAGTCTTGTAGGGAAAATCTGACCAATGAAAAATAAAACACAATAAAAACAATTAATTAAAATTTCATTCGTTAAATGATATCGTAATGATAGGTAAAATAAATCGTAAAATGTTTTTCAGAATATGAAAATGACCGGCATAGCAAACACTGCATCAGGACTGAACAATAAGACGTTATGACGGCACGCCGACAAGGACAGGCATGCTTTAGCCTGCGGCTTCGGAAGGAAAAGGGGCCGCTTATGCGGCTAATGCTGTTCGCTTAAACGATCGGCATTAGCGCACTGCCGCCCCTTTCCGAAAAGGATACATTCAATATCTTTACGCTATCAGCCCTTTGCTGAGCACATACCTGACAATTTCCGCATTGGTGCTGAACTGCATTTTCTCCATCAGCCGGGCCTTGTGGGTGCTGACCGTTTTATTACTGATGACCAGTTCGCTGGCAATGGTGTTGATGCCCATTCCCTGTGCGAACATCATCATGATCTGCCGTTCGCGCGGCGTCAGAATCTCGTGTTCATCACGGACGGATTCGCCACAGTGGGAAAAAACCAGCTGTTCCGCGATGGTATGGTCGATATACCGGGCGCCCTGGGCCACACGACGGATCGCGGACAGCAGCGCCTCCGGATCTTTGTCTTTGGTGATATAACCTCTGGCTCCGCTCTTCAACGCGTGCTGCGCGATTTGCGCCTCGCTGTACATGCTGAGCACCAGAATTGGCAATTGGGGATACTGCGCGACAATACGCAGTATCAGCGCCTCTCCGCTGATCCCCGGCATACTCATGTCCAATAGCAGAACATCAATGGCATGACTGCGCAGTTGACTCAACACCTCCGTTCCGTTTCCGGCCTCTGCGACCACGCTCAGCGTGTCATCCAATGCAAAAATTTGCTTGAGCCCTTCACGCATGATGACGTGGTCATCCGCGATCATTAAACGTATCTGTTTGCACATTACCCATTCCTCTTTTGCCTGTTTTTTCCACTTCAGCGAACATCGCCGTCCCTGGGGAACGTAAGCTGCACCTGCGTACCCTCTCCTGGCTTACTCTCGATGATGACTTTCCCTCCCAGCATGCGGCCGCGTTCTTTCATGCTCATCAGGCCAAACGCATTTTGACTGTTGATACCGACATCAAATCCTTTGCCGTTATCCTGAATGCGGATCACCACCTGACTCCCCTGATTATCCAGCGTCACCCAGACCTGCGAGGCTTCGGCGTAGCGCGCCACGTTGGTAAGCGACTCCTGCGCCACGCGAAATGCCGCCGTGGCGCTTTCATCAGTGAGCACCACCCGGGGACCCACCGTTTTCAGCTGACAGTTCACTTTATAGTGCCGGTTGAATTCGTCACACAGCCATTCCAGCGCCGGCGTCAACCCCATGTTCAGCACATTGGGTCTCAGCCGGGTAGACACATTGCGCACGACCTGAATGGTTTGATCCGCCAGCTGCATCAGATTCTGCAATTGTTCCTGCATCATCGGATTTTCTTTGGCAAAACGCATGCGCATCAGCGACAGGCTCATGCGGATCGTGGTGAGATGCTGCCCGAGTTCATCATGAATTTCCTGCGCAATATGCTTGCGTTCCTCTTCACGGGAAATTTCCCGCTGGCGCGCCAGTAGCCGCAATTGCATATGCGAAGCTTCCAGCTTTTTCTCCGCATAGCGTATGGCGGTAATATCACGACCGACGGTGAGAATGGACACCAGTTCACCATATTGGTCAAACTCGGGGACACAGCGAATGTGGTTAATCGACTGATGCCGGTGATCCCCCTTGCCCTGCTCCTCGATCAGCTCGCCTTCCACGCGGCTGTGTGTATCCACCACCTGTTTAACCAACTGTTCCATTCGTACCGCGCATCCCGCTCCCGGCATCAGTTCGGTAAGCAACCGACCACGCAGCTGCTCGATGGTAAAATCCAGATGATTGAGGGTCGCGGGATTGGCATACAGGCAGTTCATTTGCGGATCAAAGCGAAGAATCAGATCCGGCGTATTTTCAACCAACGCACGAAACTCCTGCTCCCGTGCATGAGCCAGTTGTTCAATATGTTTACGTTCCCTGATGTCTCTTACTACACACATACTGTAGCCACGTCCTTTATGTCTGAAATGCGTCAAATTGACTTCCACCGGAATAGTCATCCCATACCGGGTCTTATGTTGTGCCTCGAAGGTAATGCCCATGTCGGATTCATATTCCAGCCACCACGAAGTCTGCAACCGCCGGTCGGACCATTGGGGATCAATATCCGCCACGCTGAGCCGCATAAACTCCGCCGTGCTGTAGCCTAATATCTGGCAAGCCGCTTTATTGGCATAGCAAAAACGCTCCTCCTCATCCACGATATAAATCGCGTCCTTAATTCGGCTGAACGCGAAGTCCACCAGTTCAAGCTTGGGGACCTGCTTTTGGGAATCCGATCGAAAAGATTGGGTAAACATCATGGCCATCTCCTTGCTGAATTAACTCACCCGCACGGCGGTTGCCGTGCGGGTGTTCCGAACTTCACAGGAGTATGGACAGAAAAAAAACCGCGACGATACATTGATATCGTTGGATTCACGCTTTTATCTGTCTTGGGGATACGATCAGGCATCCACCGCCTGACGAATCATGCCCCGGGCGCGCGACAATCGGGAACGGACGGTGCCAATCGGAATATTCAACTGCTGCGCCAGATCCTGATAGCTGGTATCCGAATCAAGAAGTTGCAACAGCATCTGGCTGGTGTCATCCGATAAGTGCGCCATGGCGTCAATCGCTCGCTTCAGCGCCCGCTGACTCTCTGTGATAATGCTGGGATCGGCATCCACCGCGATATGCTCCAGCAATTCATCCCCCATTTCATTGGAACGCAACCGGGCCTGTTTGAAATAGTTACGCACCAGATTGAGGGCGATGCCGAACACCCAGGTTTCCGGACGGGACGCGCCCGCAAAGTTGTCTTTGTGCTTAAGCACTTCCAGATAGGTCATTTGCTGTAAATCCTCGACATCATCATGATTGCTGACACGCTTGCGGATGAAATTGCGCAATTTCTGTCCATGTTGCCGGAACACCCGTTCCCAGTCGACAGATGTTACCGGGTAGGTTGCGTTGAGGTGTTCGGCAGGCGTCAGGTTGAACATATCCATTTCTTACTCTCCGTTGATTTGCCCCTATTGGCGCGAACGGTAGAGCAAGCGATGTGCCAGTTCGAAATGAATTTTATTTCATTGATTTAAAACGATTTAAACTTGACGGCATTCATTTTTACGCCATTCTTTGCCAGAAAAAATCCGTGATTTTGCAAGTTATTGCAATAGTTAAAATGGTATTTCATTTATACCATTTGTTTTATTTCGCGCGTTCGTCAAACGACGCGATATGTGGAACCCACGGCGCCTTCCTGCCACACAACAACACTTTGTTGATTTACGCAGGACACCACCATGATCAAAATCCCAGGCGTTACGCCTGCCACTACGCCAGTACCGCCTTCCGTCACCATGGATGATGACCCTGTCGCCGCATCAGCTTCTCACAAAACCGTGCCGCATCATGAGCCTCCCGGCGCCGCCCTCTCGACGTCAATGGAAGAGATCACCATGGCATTCGGTGAACAGGCCGAGCGTAGAAGTAAATCGCTGAACCGCCGCCATATCGCTCAGCCGGAAACGCGGACCACCGCCAACGTCGAGCGAATTGAAAAACTGACCGAACTGTTCCGGATGCTGGAAAATCCATCACAAAGCACGCTGGATCAACAGCTTGATCGTATGCGCGGCCTGCTGCTGAGTACGCCTGCGCCGTCGCTGAACGACATTCTGCTCGCGGCGGGGAATGATCCGGCACGCGGCGACATCCTGCTGCGACATCTGCGCAGCCAGTCGTCACCACACGCGCCGGAAGTGGCGGCGGCCGCCGAGCAGGCGCTGCAACGACTGCATGAGGAAAAAGGTCCTGAAGTCCGGGCGGGGTTGAATACGGCCGCCGCGATTTCACTGTTCAGCACCCAGCCCGAACAGAAGCAGGCCATGCGGGAGCTCTATTATCAGAAAATTGTGCAACAACAATCGGCCAGCGCCCTGCTCGATGCCTTGCTCGAACGTTTTGACGCCGCCTCCTTTTCGATCGGCTTGAGAACGTTGCAGCGCGCGCTGGCGGCGGATATCGCCTCGATGGCGCCGTCGATTTCCAAGTCGGTATTGAGCAAAATGCTCAACAATCTCCATGACTCCAGGCACCTTAGCCATACGCTGTCATCCAGTCAGGCGATGCTCGACCATCTGAAGACGAAAGTCCCCGCGTTTACGCTGGGCGCGGTTGAGTTAACCCGCCGATTAATCGGACTGAGCGCCAACGGCGCCTATGCCCGCGATCTGCATAATCTCGGGCGGGAAGTGGCGGGTACGCAGCCGCAACATCAAACGCTGTTTTTCAATGCGCTGTTACCGCTGGTCAGCGGATTGCCCCAGCCGCTGTGGCGCGATGCCAAAAACCGGCAAACCGCGCTTCAGCTGATCCGCGGACTGATCGGCGATCTGGCGCAATATGAAAAACATCAGGCGGCGCGTTCGCCTGATAAGGGGACGGCATGAATCTGCTGATCGTCTGGCTAAACCGCATTGCCTTAAGCGCGATGCAACGCTCTGAAGTGGTGGGCGCCATTATCGTCATGTCGATTGTGTTCATGATGATTATTCCGCTGCCGACGGGGTTGATTGACGTACTGATCGCCTTCAACATCTGTATTTCTTCACTGTTAATCGTGCTGGCGATGTATCTGCCCAAACCGCTGGCCTTCTCGACCTTCCCTGCGGTACTGCTGTTAACCACCATGTTCCGGCTGGCGTTGTCCATTTCCACGACGCGTCAGATTCTGCTGCAACAGGATGGCGGGCACATCGTGGAAGCATTCGGTAACTTCGTAGTCGGCGGCAATCTGGCGGTAGGGCTGGTGATCTTCCTGATTCTGACCGTGGTGAATTTTCTGGTGATTACCAAGGGTTCCGAGCGGGTGGCTGAGGTCGCCGCGCGTTTTACGCTCGACGCCATGCCCGGAAAACAGATGTCTATCGACAGCGATCTGCGGGCCGGGCTGATTGAAGCCCATCAGGCGCGCCAGCGGCGTGAAAATCTGGCCAAGGAAAGCCAGCTGTTCGGCGCCATGGACGGGGCGATGAAATTTGTCAAAGGCGATGCCATTGCCTCGCTGGTGATTGTGTTTATCAACATGATCGGCGGTTTTGCCATCGGCGTGCTGCAACACAATATGGCGGCGTCGGATGCGGTGCATGTCTATTCGGTGCTCACCATCGGCGACGGACTGATTGCCCAAATCCCCGCGCTGCTGATCTCTTTAACTGCCGGGATGATCATCACCCGGGTTTCGGCAGACGGACAGCAGGTTGACGCCAATATCGGCCGGGAAATCGCCGAGCAACTGACCAGCCAACCCAAAGCCTGGATTATCTCCGCCATCGGGATGTTCGGCTTTGCCCTGTTGCCCGGTATGCCGACCACGGTGTTTATTATGATCAGTCTCGCCTCGCTGGGCAGCGGTCTGTTTCAACTCTGGCGCATCAAGCAACAGGGGTTGCTGAACGAAAGCCAGTTGGAAGCCGACAATCTGCCTGCGGAACAAAATGGCTATCAGGACTTGCGGCGTTTCAATCCCACCCGCGCCTACCTGCTGCTTTTTCATCCCGTCTGGCAGGGGAAACCCGCCACACTCTCCCTGATCCAGAATATTCGCCGTCTGCGTAACCGGCTGGTCTATCAGTTTGGCTTCACGCTGCCCTCATTTGATATTGATTTCAGTGACCGGCTGGCGGAAGACGAGTTTCAATTCTGCGTATATGAAATTCCCTACGTCAGAGCCACATTCGCCGCCGACCAACTGGCCGTCGCGATTGCATCGACCGACGAGCAAACGCGGAGCGAACATGAGCCGGGCCCGGCGTTGCGGGAAGAGCATCACTGGCTGTGGCTGCCGCAGACTCATCAGGCGCTACAGCAAGATGAACCGATCTGTTGGTCGGCGGAGCAGCTCATTCTTACCCGGATGGAACACGCCATTCACCGCACCGGCGCGCAGTTCATTGGTCTACAGGAAACCAAATCCATTCTGACCTGGCTGGAGAGCGAACAGCCCGAGTTGGCGCAGGAGTTACAGCGGATCATGCCGCTCTCGCGTTTTGCCAGCGTATTGCAACGGCTGGCGTCCGAACGCGTTCCGTTACGCTCCGTGCGTCCGATTGCCGAAGCGCTGATCGAAGTGGGCCAGCATGAACGGGATATTCATGTGTTGACCGACTACGTGCGGCTGGCGCTGAAATCACAAATTTGTCACCAGTACAGCCAGCAAAACAGCCTGCGCGTCTGGTTGCTGACGCCGGAAAGTGAAGAACTGCTGCGTGACTCGCTGCGCCAAACGCAAAACGAAACGTTTTTCGCCCTGGCTCAGGACTATGCCGCCACGCTGCTGGAACAACTCAGGCTGGCGTTTCCCCCTTTTTCATCGTCCTCCGGGCTGGTATTGGTCGCGCAGGATCTCCGCAGCCCTTTGCGGACGCTGTTGCAAGACGAATTCCACCATGTCCCGGTGCTGTCATTCACCGAGCTGGAATCCAATCTGTCGATCAGCGTCATCGGACGGCTTGATCTGTACCAGACCAGCGATCCCTTTAGCGCATAGGAAAAAAATATGTTTGAGTTACGCGTGCTGACAGGTTTACATCGCGGTGCCGTGCTGCCCTTGAGCGGTTCATCCTGGCTGGTGGGCGCCGCGGACGATGCCGATCTGGTGCTTTACGATCCGGGGATCAGACCATATCACTGCCAACTGAAAATGAGCCGATCGGATACGGCGGACAGGATCTGGACCCTCTGCGCGCTGGAAGGCCCGCTGTGTAATGCGGAAGGACATGCCGTCGCCGAGGTTGACGCCTTGCCGCCCGGCGCCCCTTTTGCCGTTGGTCAAATCTGGCTTTGCGTTGTTGCCGCCGATACCCCCTGGCCGGACGAAGACGCGTCTGCGCTATCAACCGACGCAGAAACGGAAGATGCGCCGGTAGAATCCGCAGTCCCGGAGACGCTCCCCGCACCGCGCTCCCCGTCCTCCACGCATTTACCGCTGTGGGCAAAGGGTTGTTATCTGCTGCTCAGTCTGCTGCTGCTCGTGATGATCGGCAGTTGGCAATTGCAGGAAAGCGTCGCGATGCCTTCCGCGCCTTCGCCGCAGGATACCCGCCTCACCCTTGGCTCCCTGTCACAGTTGGATAGCGTGCTGCGCACCATGTTGCGGGAGCGCGAACTGGGCGAGGTGGTGAAACTGGCCGCCAATAACCACGATCGCATCACCCTGACGGGACAGTTAACGCCTGACGCACAAAAAAAACTGGAACGGATGCTCGTCCAACTCCACCAACGTTATAGAACCGCGTTAACCATCGATAACCGCACCCAGCTGAAAACGGAACAATTGCCGTTTCAGATTGTACAAGTCACCGGCGGATCGCGCGCCAACGTGGTCACCGCTGACGGCCGGCGTTTTTTTGTCGGGGATGAAATCGACAGTCTGCGTCTGGTGAGCATTGACGAACATCAAATCGAATTCAGCGGCAAACAGCAGATAAAGGTGAATTGGTAAATGCAAACACAAACAATCACGCCCTTTCCACTGATCGCCGGTTGGGTTCAGCAACAGCAGCGTCATTTATCCAACTACGCGCCGGTCGAGCTGAAAGGACGCGTGCTGGCCGTCAGCGGCATCCTGCTGGAGTGTGGTTTACCGCAGGCGCGCATTGGCGATCTGTGCCTCATTGCCCGTAAAGATGGCAGCCAGATGATGGCGGAGGTCGTGGGTTTCAGCCCGGATAACACTTTTTTATCCGCGCTGGGGGCACTGGATGGTATCGCTCAGGGCGCGATTGTGACGCCCTTGTATCAGCCGCACTGCATTCAGGTTTCCGACGCGCTGTTTGGCAGTGTCCTGGACGGCTTTGGCCGGGCGCTGGAAGACGGCGGGAAAAGCGCCTTTGTCGAGCCCGGCATCTGGCACGATAACGCCGTGCCGGTGTTGGGCGACGCGCCGCCGCCGACGGCGCGTCCACGGATCAGCTCGCCCCTGCCCACCGGATTACGGGCCGTGGATGGTTTGCTGACGATCGGTCAGGGCCAGCGCGTTGGCATTTTTGCGGGCGCAGGCTGTGGGAAAACCACCTTACTGGCGGAACTGGCGCGTAATACCCCCTGTGACGCCATTGTTTTCGGTCTGATCGGCGAGCGTGGTCGCGAACTCCGTGAATTTCTCGACCATGAGCTGGATGACGCATTGCGCAGCCGCACCGTACTGGTTTGCTCCACATCCGACCGCAGCAGCATGGAGCGCGCGCGCGCCGCCTTCACGGCCACCGCCATCGCCGAAGCATACCGCGCCGCCGGGAAACAGGTGCTGCTGATCATCGATTCGCTGACTCGTTTTGCCCGCGCCCAGCGTGAAATTGGTCTGGCCCTCGGCGAGCCGCAGGGACGCGGCGGGCTGCCGCCTTCGGTTTATACCCTGTTGCCCCGGCTGGTGGAACGTGCCGGACAAACGCGGGACGGGGCCATCACGGCGCTCTATTCCGTGCTGATTGAACAGGACTCAATGAACGATCCGGTAGCTGATGAAGTTCGTTCGCTGATTGACGGCCACATCGTGCTCACCCGACGACTGGCGGAACAGGGGCATTATCCCGCGATCGATGTGCTGGCCAGCCTGAGCCGCACCATGAGCAATGTCGTGGATTCGGCGCATCAGCAGCATGCCAACGCGATCCGCCGCCTGATGGCCGCTTACAAGCAGGTCGAAATGCTGATTCGGCTGGGGGAATATCAGCCCGGTCACGATGCCCTGACCGATGCGGCGGTCAACGCCCACCCGGAAATCACCCGATTTCTGCGCCAGTCGATGCGCGATCCCATGCCGTATGACGACATCCGGCAGCAGTTAACCGGAGTCAGCGCCTATGCCTCATGACCACAGCGAACCCAACGAGTTGCAGACCACGCTCAATCTGCTGTTGCCAATACGCCGCCAACGCCTCAGCCGCAGCGAACGGCAGTTGAGGCAGGAAACGCTGGCGTTGACCCGAATTGAAAAGCAGTCTCTGGCGCATCAGCAGCAGCTGGCGGCGTTGCAGCAGGATTGTCAGCGACAGCGATCCGCATTTACCCATCAGGTACAGGGACGTCAACAGTCGCTGGACAATCTGAAAAAACGGCTGGCGGACGAACAGCGACTGCTGCACGCCATGGAAACGGAAACCCGGCAGCATGAGGCAAGCCTGCAACAACACCGGGACCAGCAACAACAGGTTGAGACCGCCCGGCAGACGACGCGCCGGTGTCAGAAAGCCGTCGAGAAACTGGAATTTCTGCTAACGCTACCTCAGGAGAGCCCATGAACAATCGACTGACGTCTTCACCCGAAACCGCGGCGCCCCAAGCGCTTTTTAGCGCCCAACGGAGTAAATCCGCACGGCTGCCCGATGACGGTCTTCACGGTAATTTTTGGGAGGCTTTTACGTTTTCCGACGGTTTTGAGCAGGCGGTACAGCAGGAGGCGCCGAACCATTTACCGATCGCCGGCCTGACGCCTTTTACCCCCGTCATACCCAAAGATCACGGCGCCAGCGCCCAATATGTAACGCCGTCGTCGTGGCCGCCCTTACAGTGTGAACTGCTGGAGGCGCTGGATAACATCGGCTATCCGCCGTTTTCATTCAGCCTGCAACTCCCGCAGTTGGGGGATATTGATGCCCGGCTGGCGACGTTGGCGCCGCGCGGCTGGGATATCTCGTTACGGTTCAGCCGGGAAAGCTATCTGGGCTTAAAAGATCGGCGGGAATCATGCCGTCGCGCCCTGTCCGATGCGTTGGGCTGTCCGGTTAATCTGAATTTCGACGTCAGGGAATCCTGCCGATGAGTATTCGGCCGCTAACGCTGCCCGCCATGAGCGCCGGGCAGGCCGACGTCAGACGGCAGCTGGCCGCGGGCGCGACGCTGCCTTTTTCCCGCGAGCATCAGGCCGGTACGCTGCATTTGCATTTGGCTGAGGGCCAGCCGCGCGAGACAACCAGCGACTGGCGCTGCGATCATGGCGCATTCGCGCTTTCCGATCCTTCACCGGTAAGTCTGCTGGCCGACTGCCCGCTGTTGCCGATCGATAACGCCGCCGCGCCGTCTCATGCGTGGTATTGGACGCTCTATAATCAGTCGCTTAGCCCGTCAATACATGCCGTGATGGGCGAGATTCAGCCGGGTATCGCCCCCGTGGCATACCACGATGTGGTCACCGTCTGGCTGACCGTCAGCTGGGGCGGTATCCGCGTTCGCAGCCAGATGATCGCATCCTCAACCACCTGGCTGGCGCTGCTTTCTCGCGCAGGCTGGCAGTACGCCTATACCGCTCTCCCGCCGCCATTCACGATCACCGCCCCGCTGATTCTGGCTGAGGTCGTTCTGACCTCAGAGGCGCTGCGGCATATACGCGCCGGCGATCTGATTCTGCCGAGCCATCCCTATTTTTCACCTTCAGGTCAGGGGACGCTGATGCTGCCCCCGTGGCGTTTGCACGGCATGCTGCAACTGAATGGACTGGCCCCTTACCACTTTACGGTCACTGACATGGAGAACGCTCCCGTGAACACCGCCTTTGATGCTCCGACACCAGAAAATCCTGCCATTACCGGTGACAACGTCACTGAAAAGGCATCTGAAAACAACGCTTCAATTGCGCCGCTGCCATCGCTGCCGATCACGCTGCATATCCGCTGTGGCGACGTTACCGTGACGCTGCCGACGTTACAAAGACTGACCCACGGCGCGGTATTGACGTTAAACCACATCGTGCCTGGTGAAGCGTGGCTCTATCACGGCGACTTGCCGCTGGCGCAGGGCGAACTGGTTGATGTGGAAGGAAAGTTGGGCTTGCAGATCACCCGGCGGCTGACGGGACTGGACGCGGCGACGGCGCTGAAGGAGTCGGCACAATGACGTCCGGAGGATTCGATCCGTTGATGTTCGCGCTGTTTTTAGGCGCGCTATCGCTAATCCCGCTCATGATGATTGTTTGCACCTGCTTTCTGAAGATCGCCATCGTGCTGCTGATTACGCGTAACGCCATCGGCGTGCAGCAGGTGCCGCCGAATATGGCGTTGTACGGCATCGCCCTCGCCGCCACCCTGTTTGTTATGGCCCCGGTTTTTCAGGACATCACCAAGCGCGTTCAGGAAAAACCGCTGGATATGACCGATATCACGGGGCTACAGGAGAGCGCCACCTACGCGCTGACGCCCCTGCAAACCTTTATGGCGCATAATACCGACCCGGATATTCTCACCCATTTACATGAAAACAGCCTGCGCATGTGGCCTGCCTCGCTGTCGGAGAACGTCAATACACAAAACCTGCTGCTGGTGATCCCGGCGTTCGTCCTATCCGAACTGCAAGCGGGGTTCAAAATAGGATTCCTGATCTACATCCCGTTCATTGTCATCGACCTGATCGTCTCGAATGTTCTGCTGGCGCTGGGCATGCAGATGGTCGCGCCGATGACGCTTTCTCTGCCGCTGAAGCTGCTGCTGTTTGTGCTGGTCAACGGCTGGACGCGTTTGCTGGACGGCCTTTTTTACAGCTATCTGTGAGGACATCCATGGAAATTATTACCCTTTTCCGACAGGCCATGGTGATGGTGGTACTGCTGTCTGCGCCGCCGCTGCTGGTCGCCGTGACTGTCGGCGTCCTGATTTCGCTGTTGCAGGCCGTTATGCAGCTACAGGACCAAACGCTGCCGTTCGCCATCAAACTGATTTCCGTCGGGATCGCGCTGGCGCTCTCCGGCCGCTGGATTGGCGTCGAACTGATGCAGTTGGCGATCGCCGCGTTCAACATGATTCAACATACCGGAGTCTGAGGAGCGCGCATGATCGCCACCATCCAGCATATCTATGATTTTATTATTGCCATCACGCTTGGGATCGCGCGCATTTACCCGTGTTTTATTCTGGTTCCGGCGTTTTCGCTGAACGTGCTGAAGGGCATGCTGCGCAATGCGGTGGTGATCGCCCTGACGCTCTTACCCGCGCCGGTTATCCAGCAGCAACTGCTGCAAACGCCGCTTTCATGGCCAATGTTGCCGGGGCTGTTGTTAAAGGAAGTGGTTGTCGGGCTGTTGATTGCCCTGATACTGGCGATGCCGTTCTGGCTGTTCGAATCCGTGGGCGCGTTGTTCGATAACCAACGCGGCGCGCTGATGGGCGGCCAGCTCAACCCGGCGCTGGGTTCGGACAGTACGCCGATCGGTCATCTGCTCAAGCAAATGATTATCCTGCTGCTGATCATCAGCCTTGGTATTACCGGGCTGACTCAACTGCTGTGGGACAGCTATCGTCTGTGGCCCGCGCTCGCCTGGCTGCCTGCCCCCGGCGCACCCGGATTTGAGGTTTACCTGCAACTGCTGGCTGACACCTTCACCCATCTGGTGATCTATGCCGGTCCGCTGGTCTCGCTGCTGCTGTTGCTGGAATTCAGCATTTCACTGCTCAGCCTCTACAGCCCGCAGTTACAGGTGTTCATCTTATCCATTCCAGCCAAATGTCTGGTCGGCATGGCATTTTTTATTGTTTACCTGCCGGTTCTGCACTATCTGGGCGAGCAGAAAATACTGGCCCTACCGGATTTGAAACACCTTTTACCCCTTATTTTTCACCAACCGGGAAACTAACCGAGCGATTATCGATGAGTGAAAAAACCGAAAAACCCACCGAGAAAAAGCTTGAAGATGCGCGACGCAAAGGGGAAGTCGGGCAAAGTCAGGATGTGCCCAAGCTGCTGATTTGTGTGGGGCTGATCGAGTGCGTACTGGCGCTGGCAGACAGCACCATGGGCAAGTTGCAGGCGTTGATACAGTTACCGTTGCAACGGCTGGATGCGCCATTTGGTCTGGCGGTTAAAGAGATATTCCACGATGCCGCCACGCTGGCGATGCTGTTCTGCCTGACGGCGGCGGCGATCGCCGTGTTGCTGCGTATTGTCGGCGGCTGGATTCAGTATGGCCCGTTATTTGCCACCGAAGCCTTAAAGCTCGATCTGAACCGATTAAATCCGATTAATCAAATCAAACAGATGTTCTCCATGCGTAAGCTGACGGAAATGTTGACCAACATCCTGAAAGCTATCGTTATCGGAAGCGTGTTTTATAACGTCGTGGCGCCAGAGTTGGAAGCATTAGTGGAATTGGCTTATGGCGACCTGAACGGATTCTGGCAAGGGGTGAAAGCCCTGTTGGCCCGGATCTCCCGCACCACGCTCACGGCACTGCTGGTACTCTCGGTGATGGATTTCGGCCTGCAAAAATACTTTTTTCTCAAACAGCAGCGCATGAGCCATCAGGATTTACGCAACGAGCACAAGAATTCTGAAGGCGACCCGCACATGAAAGGCCACCGGAAATCCATGGCGCACGAGTTGCTGAATCAGCCGGTGTCGGCGCGTCCGAAAGGACGCGTGGAAGACGCCGATCTGCTGTTGGTCAACCCCACCCACTATGCGGTGGCGCTTTACTATCGACCGGGGGAAACGCCTTTACCGCGCATCGTCTGTAAAGCCGAGAATAAGCAGGCCCGCCAATTTATTGCGCAGGCCCAACAGGCCGATATCCCGATCGTCCGTTTTATCTGGCTGACCCGCACGCTTTACCGCAGCACGCCGGAAGGCCATTATATTCCACGCGAAACGCTGCAAGCCGTGGCGCAGGTTTACCGCGTTTTGCGCCAGTTGGAAGATGATGCGAAAAATGAGATTATCGAGATGGAGTAGCGGCGCTAAATGCAAGACCTTAATCAGACCATTGACAAAGTTAGATTTTACTCGCCCCTTTTGGGGCTCGCCTTACCATGTGGCGTTTTATAGGGAAAACACAGGGATGAGATTAACGATTACAACGCCTCGCCCCGTGTACCTCAGGCTCACCGGCAACTTTGTCAGCAATCTCTTATTATAATGTTGGGGTAGAGAGAAATGTTGGCATTGAGATTGAATAATTTTATAAAAACAATTTTTATTGTTGTTTTTTTGGGGCTCGTGTTAACAATTCCTATCCTATTCGTCAATGTCAGTTTTTCATATACGAAAAGCGATTATATTAAATATAATATATTCACATTTAATGAAATAAAGAAAATGCCATTTATTTCAGATAATTACATTATTTATTATGATTCACCGGATGGCACAACGCCAAAGACTAACCGTATTATCTTTTCGACGGTTAACCTAACCCGCAAATCAGAACTGGTTAACTATATTGAAAGTCTGGGATTTCAAAGATATGAAGATAAAATATGGAGTGAAAATGATAAAAATGAGTTCTGGAGAAAAAACGACGACATTGTTAATATCATTCAGAACGATGCTGAGAACACCATTTATTTTTCAGTTCAAAAAAGGTAGATAGTCCCAAGTCGTATTCTATCCCTTAACTCCCGTTTTACCTCCTGACCTTCAACCACACTCGGCTTCTTGTCCGCCCGGCATCATTATGCAATCATTTATATAACGCTGATCAACTATGCATGGTAACGCGATGAAATTATATATGTTTTATGTTGGTGGGAATGCGGGGAAATCGAATATCGAAGTGCATGATATTCAGTTTGCCGCCGTAAATACGCCTGAAGACGCCTGGCCGTTGCTGCGGAGCGCCTGGTTTGGAGATAAAGATAAAATTCATCTGGATGGCTACGCCATCATCAATTGGGCCGATGGATACAAAATATCCCTGTCGGCAGAGCCCTACTCCGGCAAAAAGCGGTTATTTTTCGTTAACGTCGGCGGTTATCGCTCCGACTCATTGGCAGAACTGCATGAATTCGATCTTTTCGTCGCGGAGCATGCCAGCGAGGCCAAAGCCAAAGCGCTGGAGACGCTCTTGTGTCATGCCGTGCATCAGCACAAAGATAATCTGAAAGATGTCGATGACTGCCTGTTATTGGAAAAAGTGGGAGATTATTACCTTCATCTGGAGGAAAGTCCTGATGGAGAACACTATATGCCTGAATGGCAAGGTTATTTACCTATCGGCCAGTAAACCTACTCGACAATAAAACACCATCGCACCATTCCTAATGGCGCGGAAGTCCTGCGGGAAGCGTTTCTGGCAGCACCCTAGCATGATGCGGTGACGTTGGCGACGCGGTGACGACAACCACACGCTCAGGGATGAGCCTCGTCCGCCGAAATCCACAGCCCGGGGCGGTAAATCACCGCCGTATCGCCGGTAACATCAACACATCGCTTAACGTATTCAGGAACACATCCGCATGTTCTTCCCTGAATACCAAAGGCGGACGAATTTTCAGTATGTTGGCCGCCGGGCCGGTGGCGCTGATCAGCACGCCGCGTTGACGCATCTCATTCACCACTTGCGCGGCCTGTGCGCTGGCCGGCTGTTTATGCTCCCGATCCGTCACCAGTTCGGCGCCAATGAAAAGGCCGTAGGCACGGATATCACCCAGCAGGGGAACATGCTGCGCCAGTTGCGTCAGACCTTGCTGCAAATAATCGCCTACCCGCTGCGCATTCTGCCGTAGTTGCTCTTCCCGAATCACCCGCAGCACGGCGTGCGCCGCCTGACAGGATACCGGGTTGCCGCCGAAGGTATTGAAGTAACGCACCTCGCGGCCAAACGCCTCGAACAGTGCCGACCGCCCGACCAGCCCCGCGATGGGGTGACCATTGCCCATCGGTTTGCCCAGACTCACCAGATCGGGCACGACGCCATGCCGGGCAAAACCCCACATCGTCTCGCCGGTACGGCCAAATCCCGGCTGAACCTCATCGGCGATAAACAGTCCTCCGGCCTGACGGATAAGCGCCGCCGCCTGCGCCATCTCGCCTTCTGGCGCGCAGAACACCCCGTCGCTGGAAAAAATGGTATCCATTAACAACGCCGCAGGTCGGATGCCGGCCTGTTCCATTGTCGCGAGCGCTGATTCAATGCTGGCGATAAATGCCCCGGGACGACGATATTGATCGGGCGCGTCAATCAATCTGACGTGATCGCCTCGCGGCACGCCGCTCCCCAATGATGGAGAAACTTCGGCCAGCGCGCTGGTTACTCCATGATATGCCCAGCGGGTGACTAATACGCCGCTGCCGCCGGTGACGTGCCGGGCAATGCGCAGCGCCAAATCGTTGGCTTCACTCCCCGTACAGGTAAACATGACGTTATTCAGCTCAGCCGGGAATTCCGTCAGTAAATCTTCGGCAAAATCGATAATGGCGTGGTGCAGATAACGGGTGTGCGTATTCAATGTCGCACTTTGTCTGGCGATCGCCTCAACTACCGCCGGATGGCAATGGCCGACAGACGCCACGTTGTTATAAACATCCAGGTAGCGATTTCCCTGATGGTCAAATAGCCAGACCCCTTCGCCACGGGCCACATGCAACGGCTGCTCGTAAAACAGGCGGTATCCGCTACCCAGTACCCGCTGACGACGGGACAGCAGCGCATTACCGTCTGCCGTTTTTTGTGACGCGGTTTCCTGCGACATTATTTTATGTGGACTGGTCATCGGTTTCATACTCCTTCCTGATAGCAGGCCTGTTGCAACCTTGAGAAGCACTGTTCGTAGGAATAATTGGCCATTTTATTCAGGCTGCGCCAGCAGCGCGGCAGATTGCGCAGCAGATAATCCCGATTGGCGGGATAGAGTGACGCGCGCCATTGCGCAATGATCATGGTCAGCACCATTCGCATGGCGATTAGATCCGGCAACAGCGCTATTTCTTTGGTCGTCAGCGGCAGTTGTTGGTGATACGCCGTAATAAACGGGACCGCGTATTCAAACGGGTCGGCGCCGTCGCCGATCTGATAGGCCAGCGCCGTCGCCAGTTCGCAGACCAATGGCGCATGCAGCGCATCGCCAAAATCAATAACGCCCGCCACCAACGTCGGATGCCGCGTATTGACCAGCACGTTATACGGGTTGAGATCGTTATGGATGGTCTGGCGACGCAGCGAGATTAACGCCGGTGCGACAAACTCGTCATACCGTTCGAAAATGCGGTTGATACACTGACGTTGCTGCGCATCCTGTACGAATGTCAGGTAAGGACGCACCTGCTCCGCCCGACTGATATCCCACAGCAGTGAACGATTTGCCGCCGGGTGGGTAAAATTGCCCAGCGCCCGATCCAGCCGCGCCAGCATTTCCCCCAGATTATGCATTAACGCCACGGACGGGAAAGCCTGATGCTGCGGCGTCCCTTCAAGATAGCCGACCAGACGGACTCTCAGCGGTATGCCCGCAATCTCGATGATAGGTTCGGCCCGCCGGTCACGCGTCATGATCACCCGGGGAATCGGTAAATCCGGCGCCTGCCGTGCAATGTGTTGCAACAGTGACGTCTGAAAATGGCTGACTTCGGCCGATTCCGCCGCATTAATCACTTTCAGCATGTAGCGTTGCTCAGGCGAAACGGTCAGACAGAAGTTCAGATCGCGTTCGCCTTGCAGCAGTTTGATTTCGCCTCGAATGCCATACAGTTGCAGCGCGACATCCGCCGCCTGCTGGCAGGATACCTGTGGGACAGACTGCGTCATCAGGTCATCGTCGATAAACATCTCATCATTCGACGAAAGCAACGACTGATTCACCATCGGCCATTCAGACATGCTGACCTCCATTGACGTGAATTTCCGCGCCGTTGACATACGATGCCCCCGCGGTACACAGGAAATAAATCAGGCTGGCGACTTCCTCCGGTTTTCCCAAACGCTGCATCGGCACCTGCCGTTCGATGATTTCCCCCGTGCCGGGAGACAGAATCGAGGTTTCAATTTCGCCCGGCGCAATGGCATTGACCCGCACGCCATGCTGTCCGAAATCGAAGGCCATTTCACGCGTCAGCGCAGACAGTGCGGCTTTTGATATTGCATAGGCCGCTCCGGCAAACGGATGAACGCGGGAACCGGCAATGGATGTGACGTTAATGACGCTTCCTTGCGCGGCTTTCAGCTCATCAAACAGCCCATTCGCCAGCAGTGCGCAGGAAAACAGGTTCATATTAAAGACCCGCAGCCAGGTCGCATAGTCGGTGTCGCGCACGCCAAGACGACGTCCCCCCTCGCCTTTAGGCGAAATGCCCGCGTTATCCACCAGAGCGTCGAGCCGTCCCGCCAGCTTTTCCTTAATCAGCGGCAACGTCTGTTGCAGGCTATCGATATCTTCCAAATCAAGATGAATATGATTTAGCAGCCCTTCCGCCCACGGGCAGTCCTCAACCCAACTCTGGCGCGAAGCGGTAAATATCCGCCAACCCGCAGCATGAAAATGTTTTACGGTAGCATGCCCAATTCCCCGGCTGGCCCCGGTCAGCAGTAGTGTCTTTTGCTCAGTCATAACATGTGACCCCTCGGATACTTGATGCATTGGTGTTTGATGCATCATAAAAAATCACCTAAAAAAAGCTGAAACGAGGTTCAGCAATAAACATGTCTTTTCCGTCAAAAGTCTGGGTTCCAGGGGCGGCGACTGAGCCGCCCCCGATCGGGCGCATGCACTAATGTCGAAAGGGACGGCGCACGAAACTTTCCACAACGTCCTCTTCCACAATGCCCTCTGTTTTTCTAAACCGCCAGGGCGCTATCCGCGTCCGCTCCGCAAACGCTCAGAACGACGGCGCAGAATCTCCATCACCACCAGCAAGATCAGTGCGGCCCCCACCATCATCGATGCCGCGGCCGCTATCGTTGGGTCCAGATTCTCACGGATGCCGGCAAACATCTGTAACGGCAACGTGCGCTGACGCGGGCTGGCCAGAAACAGCGTGACAATCACTTCATCAAACGATGTCGCGAACGCAAACAGCGCACCGGAGAAAACGCCCGGCGCTATCAGCGGGAACGTTACCTTGCGAAATGCCAGCAGCGGCGGCGCGCCCAGATTCGCCGCCGCGCGGGTCAGATTCTGGTCATAGTTTTTCAGCACCGCGGTAACCGTAATCACCACAAACGGCACCCCCAGCATGGCATGCGCCAGCACCAGTCCCGTGTAGCTATTCAGCAGCGATAACTTGGCGAAGAAGAAAAACATCCCCACCGCCACAATCACCACCGGTGCGATCATGGGGGATATCAGCACCGCCATCACCAGCGATTTACCGCGAAACTCGCCGCGCACCAATCCCACCGAGGCCAAAACGCCAAGCACCGTCGCCAGCAACGTTGCCAGCGGCGCAATCAACAGGCTGTTGCCCAATGCGCCCAACCATGCGCTGGAGTTGAAGAACTCGTGATACCAGCGCAGGGAAAATCCGGTCAGCGGGTAACTCAGAAACGACCCCGCGTTGAAAGAGAGCGGTACAATCACCAATACAGGCACGACCAGAAATAACAACATGGCCGCCCCATAGAAATTAAAAAAGGTATTCCACAAGCGGATAACCACTTCACCTTGTTGTCTCATTTTCGTTTCCCCTTGGACAAAGCGTCGTTAACGCGCCGCGATTTCAGCATTGGTACGGGTGACTCGGATATAGACCACGTACAGCAGCGTTACAATAACCAGCAATTGCGTTCCCAATGCTGCCGCCATCCCCCAGTTCATCGTCGTGTTGGTGAAGAAGGCAACGAAATAACTCAGCATCTGATCGCTCGGTCCACCCAGCAACGCAGGCGTGATGTAATAGCCGATCGCCATCATGAATACCAACAGCGCACCGGCCGTCACCCCCGCATAGGTCTGTGGCACATATACGCGCCAGAACGCAATAAAGGGATGCGCGCCCAGCGATATCGCGGCGCGAACATAGTTGGGAGAAATACCTTTCATGACCGCGTATAGCGGCAGAATGAAGAACGGCAGCAAAATGTGCGTCATCGAAATGTAGACGCCGACACGGTTAAACACCAGAACCAAAGGCTCATTGATGATGCCGATATTGATCAGGGTACGGTTAATCAGGCCGCCGGACTGCAATAACACAATCCAGCTGGCGGTACGCACAATCAGCGAGGTCCAGAACGGCAGCAACACCAGAATCAACAGCAGATTGGCACGATTGGCGGGCTGTTTCGCCAGCCAGTAAGACAGCGGATATCCCAGACCGACGCACAGCAGCGTCACGACGCCCGCCATCAATAAAGTGCGTAACAGGACATCGACATACAGCGCCTGATCGGCAGGCTGGGCAACAATCTGCTGGGTTTTGGCATCGACTTTATGATCGAATACGGCTAACAGATAATACGAGGTAAACGGACGGGAAGCGCGGTCCAGCGTCTGCCAGGTCGAGAGTTCTCCCCATAAAGGCTGTTCGTCAATCAGCTGTCCGCGAATATCGGCGCTGCCTTCCGCCGGCAGTTTACGCAACGTGCGGGTGATCAACGTCCGGTATTCAGAGCCTTCATAGCCCAGACGTTTAGTGATAGCGGATAATTTCCCCGTGCTGCGGGCTTCACGCAGATCGCTCACCACCGCGCTAAATACCGTTTCGTCCGGAATCTCATTACCAGACCAGAGCCGCATCGCGGCAAGCGTGGCGGGCATGCTTTCGCGCAGTTCCGGATTCGATACGCTTTTTCCCAGAATCGAGGTAATGGGGAAGAGGAAACTCACCACAATAAACAGAAACAGTGGCGCAATCAGCAGCAACGAACGCTTCTTGTAAACCGCCTGCGCGGCGCGTAGCTGCTGCTTCAGTTTGACATTCCCTTCTTTCTCGCTGGATGATGGCGAGGTTGCCAACATTTCGCTCTGGGACATAGGCTTTATCTCCATCATACGTGCATTATATCCGGCATCTTTTTTTCACGTTGCAGGTGTATTACTTGGCCCGTTGCAGGCAGCATTCAAATCTGCTCCCGGCAGATTTGCCGGATATAAATCTTCTTATCGTGTTCTTACCGGCGGGGAGAGCCAACACCCTCCCCGCCATAGGCGCAATTGCCTATACGGTTCCGTTACGCTTATTGGGCAGCCCAGGAGTTAAAGCGCTGTTCCAGCTCTTCACCGTGGTCAATCCAGAACTCGGTATCCACCTGCAAGGCGTTTTCCAGGTTTTCTGGCGCAGTCGGCAGGTTCTGGGCAACCGTGGCATCCAGCATGGAGATGGCTTTCACGTGAGTCGGGCCGTAAGGGATATTTTCCGCAAACACTTTCTGATTTTCAGGCAGGCTGGCAAACGCGATGAACTGCTCTGCCAATTCCTTGTGTTTGGAACCTTTGACAATGGCCCAGCTATCCAGGTCATAGATACTGTCGGTCCAGACAATCTTGAAGTCATGCCCTTCTTGCTGTGCGGATGCCACACGGCCGTTGTAGGCCGAGGTCATCACGACATCGCCGGAAACCAGCCATTGCACCGGCTGAGCGCCAGACTCCCACCACTGAATATTAGGTTTGATCTGATCCAGTTTTTTGAAAGCGCGATCCACGCCCGCAGGCGTCGACAGCTCTTTGTAGAGATCTTCACGTTTCACGCCATCGGCCAGCAACGCAATTTCCAGCGTAAATTTAGCGCTCTTACGCAGCGCGCGTTTCCCTGGGTAGGTTGTCACATCCCAGAAATCCGCCCAGTTTTTCGGCGCCTGTTGCAGCTTTTGCGCGTTATAAGTCAGCGCGGTTGACCACAGGAAGATACCCGCGCCGCATTCTGAAACCGCGCCCTTAACAAACTGGGATTGATCGCCCAGTTTTGACCAGTCCAGCGGTTCAAACAGTCCTTCGTTACAACCGCGCATCAGTTCCGGACCTTCGACTTCCACCACATCCCAGCCAACCTGACCGGTTTCCACCATCGCACGAATACGCGCCATTTCGCCGTTATACTCACCCGCTTCGACGGTGCCTTTACCGGCAGCGGCAAACGGTTTGTAAAATGCTTTATCCTGCGCGTCCTTGTTCAGGCCGCCAAAGGAAATAACAGTGACGGTTTCTGCCTGCGCCTGACAGGCCATGGCGACAAGAAACGCGGATACAGCAATTTTCGTCAACCTCGTTTTACTTTTAAGCATGGTGTGGCTCCTGGAGAGTTGTGTTAGTCAACGTAAACATCGGCAATTACGCATCAAGCCTTTTTTGATGCATCATGTATCATACGTGAAGCATAAATCGTGCCATTTCAGAAAATTTATCGATGTTTTGTCATCATGACTGGTAGGAACGGTGTTACAAAGCGTGGTGATAAGTAACCGAACGTTTGCACTGTTTTTCTATTGCGTCTCTGCTCCCTTTTTTGCCTTTTAGTGGTGCATTTTACGATTTGCCCGCACCATTCAGACGCATAAGATTTTCCTTTATCGGGTGCCGCAAAACGGCCGCGGCACCCGAATTCCTCTTCTGCCTTCCCCGCAAAATTAGCGGGAAAGATCCACGCAGATATATTTCATTTCCAGATAATCTTCGATACCGAAACGCGATCCTTCACGCCCCAGTCCTGACTGTTTCACCCCGCCGAACGGCGCGACTTCGTTGGAAATCAGGCCGGTGTTGAGGCCGACCATGCCGTAGTCCAGCGCTTCAGGGACGGTCCATTGACGAATGGCATCGCGGGTATAAACGTATGCCGCCAGACCAAACTCCGTATCGTTCGCCATGGCAACCACTTCGGCTTCTTCGCTAAACTGGAACAGCGGCGCGACCGGACCAAAGGTTTCTTCGCGGGCAAAACGCATATCGTGCGTCACACCGCCGACGATGGTTGGCGTAAAGAACGTGCCGCCCAGTTCATGCGGTTTGCCGCCCAACAGCAGCGTCGCCCCTTTCGCCAGCGCATCGTCAATATGCTGCCGGACTTTATCGATCGCATCGGCGTCAATCAGCGGGCCTTGCGTCACACCGGGTTGACTGCCATCACCCACCTTCAGTTTTTTGACTTCTTCAATCAGCTTCTCGACCAGCGCGGAATAAATCCCTTTCTGCACATAAATCCGGTTGGCGCATACGCAGGTCTGTCCGCTGTTACGGTACTTGGAAGCCAAAATACCTTTTACCGCCAGATCCAGATCGGCATCGTCAAACACGATAAATGGCGCGTTGCCACCCAATTCCAGCGACAGTTTTTTCACCGTTGGCGCGCTCTGCGCCATCAGAATCCGACCGACTTCGGTCGAACCGGTGAAACTCAGCTTGCGCACCACCGGGCTATCGCACAGCACTTTGCCGACGGATTTGGCATCACCGGTAATCACCTGCAACACGCCGCGCGGAATGCCCGCCTGTTGGGCCAGCTCAGCTAGCGCCAGTGCGGTGAATGGCGTCTGCTCAGCCGGTTTGACAATCATGGTGCAACCCGCCGCCAGCGCGGGCGCCACCTTGCGGGTAATCATCGCCGCCGGGAAATTCCACGGCGTAATCGCGGCGCACACGCCAATCGGCTGTTTGATCACCAGCATGCGCTGATGCCCTTGCGGCGATTGCAGCACGCTGCCTTCGATACGCTTGGCTTCTTCCGCGAACCAGTCGATGAATGACGCCGCGTAGGCAATTTCCCCTCGCGCTTCCGCCAGCGGTTTGCCCTGTTCTGCCGTCAGCAGTACCGCCAGATCTTCCTGATTGTCCATAATCAGGCGCGCCCAGGCTTGCAGCACCGCCGCGCGGTCTTTACCTGTACGCTGGCGCCAACTCGTCAACGCCAGTTCAGCCGCCGCAATCGCCTGTTCGGTCTGTTGCGGCGTAACTAAAGGAACGGTTCCCAGAACGTCGCCCGTCGCCGGGTTGGTCACATCCAAATGCTCATTGTTCTGGCTGTCATGCCAGTCGCCGTCAATCAGACAACGCTGGCGAAGTAAGTCTTTTTGTCTCAGTTGCATAGCGTCTCTTTTACTTTGTCAGTACGCGGGTAAGAATGCTCATCGCTTTGCTGAACTGATCGTCTGGAATCGTCAGCGGGTACAGGAAACGAATCACATTGCCATGCACGCCACAGGTTAATAACAACAGACCTTCTTTCAGGGCTTCCTGCTGGAATTTACGGGTAATCTCGGCCGATGGTTTACCCGTTTGCGGATCGTTAAACTCCGCGGCCACCATTGACCCCTGCGAACGAATCGCAACCAGAGCCGGACACTGCGGTTTTACTTTTTCCAGCGTTTCCGCCAACGCCGCACCAAGATGCTGTGAACGTTGACACAGCTTCTCTTCTTCAATCACGTCCAATACGGCCAGCGCGGACGCCACTGCCAGCGGGTTGCCGGCATAAGTGCCGCCCAATCCACCCGGCGCCGGCGAATCCATTACCTCTGCGCGGCCAACCACGCCAGAGATCGGGAAACCACCGCCCAGACTTTTCGCCATGGTGATCAGGTCGGCATGCTCGGCGTAATGCTCCATCGCAAACAGCTTACCGGTGCGGGCAAAGCCGGTCTGTACTTCATCGGCTATTAACAGTATACCGTGCTCATCGCATAGTTTGCGTAACGCGCTAATGAAAGCGGGAGGCGCCACATTAAAACCGCCTTCACCCTGAACCGGTTCCAGCAAGATAGCGGCAACCTGATCGGCCGCGATATCCGCATGCAGCAAGTTATCGATACTGGCCAGTGACTGTTCCACCGTAATACCCAGTTGCTCATTGGGATACAGCGCATGGAAGATCGAGCCCGGGAAGGGGCCAAAACCGTTGGAGTAAGGCGCCACTTTGCCCGTTAACGTCATGGTTAGCAGTGTACGGCCGTGAAACGCGGCGCCAAACGCAATGACGCCGGGACGGCGGGTATGACAACGGGCAATTTTCACCGCATTTTCCACCGCTTCTGCGCCCGTAGTAAAAAACGTGGTCTTCGCCGGGCCATCAATCGGCGCCAGCGCATTGATACGCTCAGCCAAACGGACATAGCCGGCGTAAGGCACAATCTGATACGCCGTATGCGTGAAGCACTCCAGTTGCTCACGCACCGCCGCTAAAATTTTCGGATGACGATGCCCGGTATTCAGTACAGCGATGCCGCCAGCGAAATCGATAAACTCACGGCCTTCAATGTCCCACAGGGTGGCATTCTCTGCCCGGGCCGCATAGAAATCACACATCACACCTACGCCACGCGGGGTGGCAGCCAAACGGCGTTGATTCAATTCGCTATTCTTCATTCTCTGCTCCAATTACAGGGTACCACCCGGACTCATTGATGACGGCGCTTCATTGGTGATGGAAAGTGCCGTGATGTGATTCACTGTTTCACATCTTTCTGTTGCTATTTATAGGCGTCAGATGGTTCTATAATCCAGAGCCAGTTTTTAATATTTGAAGGATCCACTTTTGCGCTCGCTTTTAACTGACTTGCTGCTACAGCGTCTGAGTAACCAGCAGGAGGGCACGCTGAACAAGCGGCTGTATGACAGTATTCGGTTGTCCATTCTCGACGGCGCCATCACCGCGGGCAGCCGGCTGCCCTCTTCGCGCGATTTGGCTCAGGAGCTGTCTCTGTCGCGCAATACGGTATTGGCGGCCTACGAACAGCTTCTGGCCGAGGGTTATATTGAGGCCCGTACCGGCAGCGGTACCTTTGTGACGCAACAGTTGCCTGACGGCAACATGATGCCGGTACGCAATGAGAAGCACACGACGACCCGATTGCCGGTGCAGGAACTATCGCGCCGGGGCCGGCATCTGCTGGGATATTCGGGCGCATCGCCACGGCAGTGGGGGGCGTTTATGCCCGGTATTCCCGACATCGCCAGCTTTCCTCACGATCTGTGGCGCAGAATCCAGACCCGGCTCACCCGGCGCGTCAACCCGGAACAACTCTCCTACTCACCTATCGGCGGTTGTCCCGAGCTTCAACTGGCGCTGGTGGACTACCTGCGGGTATCCCGCTCGGTTGAATGCACGCCGGAACAGATTCTGATTACGGAAGGAACGCATCAGGCGATGGATTTGCTGGCAAAGATGCTTTGCAATCCCGGGGATTTAGTCTGGATAGAAGATCCGTGCTACTGGGGAACGCGTAACGTTCTGACGATTAATGGCCTCCGGGTCGCGCCCATTGACGTCGATGAACAAGGGATGGCGCCGCCAGAGGCGGTAACGCCTCAGTCAATACCGCGGCTAATCTGCGTCACCCCTTCCCATCAGTATCCGCTGGGAGCGGTCATGAGTCTGGCGCGTCGTCAGCGGCTATTGGCACTGGCGCAGGAGCAAGGATGCTGGGTGGTGGAAGATGACTATGACAGCGAATTCCGCTTTTCCGGTAATCCGATCCCTTCTCTGCAAGGGTTGCAGGCCCAGTCCCCGGTCATTTATATCGGCACCTTCAGTAAAACGCTCTATCCTGGTTTACGGGTCAGCTATATGGTTTTGCCGCCGCAGCTGGCGCGCGATCTGAAATTAGCCCATTCGGAGCTGTATCGGGGCGGCCACTGGCTGACCCAGGCCACGCTCAGCCAGTTCATTCAGGAAGGTCACTACGCCGCGCACATCCGCCGCATGCGCCTGCTGTACGCCAGGCGTCGCACCATGCTGACAGAACTGATCGAACAACAGCTTGGACCTGAATTCGTGGGAGACAACAGCAATGCCGGGTTGCACATGCTGCTCCGGTTACCCTCTTCCATCGATGATGTTCTGCTCAGCGCGCGGATTCAGCGACGTGGCGTGACGGTGAAACCGCTGTCCAGCTACTATCTGCGCCCTACCCAACACCGGGGATTATTGCTGGGCTATGCCGCGGTGGAGGAAAGCGACATGACGCAGGCTTTTTCCGTGATTGTGGACTGTATTCAGGCGCAAAAAATTTCCGGCAGCCATTTTTGACGCCGCACCAGCGACGGCCCAAAAAACGTCCATTTTCCCCGCTGACGACATCGCCGCTTACGCACCTTTATGGTGCTGCCCCATAATAGGCCTCACCATAACAGGGCAAGCCTATTGCCCGATTTTCTCCTTTTAGGGTTTTAACTCTCTCGTAATTCTCACTTTTATCAAAACAGGCATGTTTTATGCATCCTAATGATTTAAGACACTGTCACTGCGAGAGAATGGAACAATGCGAAATTATGTCAGCTTCAAGAACATCCAGAAAACTTACGATGGTGACCGTCTGGTCGTCAAAAACCTGAATCTGGATATCCATGAAGGCGAATTTCTGACCCTGCTCGGTCCGTCAGGTTCAGGGAAAACCACCAGCCTGATGATGCTGGCCGGATTTGAAACACCGACTCAGGGTGAAATTCTATTGCGTGATACGCCGCTGCATCACCTGCCCCCGCATCAGCGCGGCATCGGCATGGTGTTCCAAAATTACGCTTTGTTCCCGCATATGACGGTGGCAGAAAACCTGGCCTTCCCGTTATCTATTCGTCGCATGAATCGTGCCGATATTAAGGAAAAGGTCGACAAAGTGCTCGATCGCGTGAAACTGACCAATCTGTCGGATCGCTATCCGGCACAAATGTCCGGCGGACAGCAACAGCGTGTCGCGCTGGCGCGGGCGTTGGTATTTGAACCCAAACTGGTACTGATGGATGAACCGCTGGGCGCGCTGGATAAACAACTGCGTGAACATATGCAGTTGGAAATCAAAGAATTGCATGAAGCTCTGGGGTTGACCGTGGTTTATGTCACGCACGATCAGAGCGAAGCCATGACCATGTCCAACCGGGTCGCGGTCTTCAATGACGGCATCATTCAGCAGATGGCCACCCCCAGCGAAATTTACGAAAAGCCGGAAAACACGTTCGTCGCGCAATTTATCGGGGAAAACAACAGCCTGATCGCCACACAGACCGGGACCGACGGTGACTTCTATCGCGCTACACTGGACGATGGCACACAGCTGCGGGCACTGAAAGTGCGCCCCAGTTCGCCGGGCAAAAAAATCACCCTGTGTATCCGCCCTGAGCGCATTCGGATTAATGCGGCAAACGTTGACAGCCATGCTCAACAGATCAAAGCTCGAATTCAGCAGTTCATTTATCTGGGCGACCACGTGCGCATGATGACAGAAGTGGCGGGCCAACCGCAGTTCATGGTGAAACTGCCCGCCAGCGAAATTCAACCACACTGGACCACCGGTTCAGAAGTCACGCTATCCTGGCAACCCGAGCATCTGCGGGCGCTGGATGTGGTTGTCACCCACTGAGATGATTGATCTCCCTTACTAAAGAAAGACGCCGCCCCGCTCATGAACGGGACGGCGTCTTTCTTGTCGTTTAACTAATTAGCTGCGAATTTTACGGTATATCCACAACACCACAATGGCGCCGATCACGGCGACAACGAAACTTCCGAAATTAAACCCATCCACCCGGCCAAAACCGAAGAAGGTGCTGATATATCCCCCAACAACCGCCCCCACAATACCGAGTACGATCGTCAGAAAGAATCCGCCGCCGTCTCTACCCGGCATAATCCACTTCGCCAGAATACCGGCGATTAAACCAAAAATAACCCAGGATAAAATCCCCATAACCACCTCACTTTTTTAGTTCCATAACGCCGTTACCCTTATCAACAGTCGATAGATAAAGCGCGAATCCAAGTATAGACAAAGATTGGAAAAACCGTCAGGTAGATTGATGATAGCGAACGATCTGACGTTAATCGTCACGGCGATGACGAATCAGCGGGTACAGCAAAAACCGCGTCAGCCCCGGCACGATAATGACACTACAATTTAACATTTTGGTAACAAAAATCCCACAGTGCTGCTAAAAGCAGCAATCGTCCGATATTCCCGTGAACACCGCATAACAAAAGTAAACCGTTCCTAAACGAACGAGGTGTTTATAGACATAATCTTAATTAATGCGACGTTACTCTCGTCTAAACTACGTTGTTACAGCGCTTTTGAGCTGTTTCAACAGGTTTAACGTTGAGGAGTGACATGAAAAAAGTCAGTAAAGAGCGATTTATCGGGCTGGAGTGGCTGCGATTTTTGCTCGGCTGCTACGTGATGGTCTATCACACGGCACATATTTATCCCCAGCGTGCGCGAGTGCCATTTTTGCCCGAGCTCACCAGTATGGGCTTTTTTGCTACCAGCACATTTTTTGTGCTGTCTGGTTTTCTATTGGCACACGTTTATATCAAAGACGGGCGTTTACGTGAGCCTGCCCGACACTTCTGGGCCAAACGTCTCTTCAACCTTTATCCCATCCATATCATCGCGCTGCTGTCGTCGATTGCCGTGGTGACACTGATGCAATGGCTGGCGGTTCCGCCGGAAGGACAAGTCGCCAGCGCCCGTTTCGTGATTTATGATACCAACGATCCGGCGGCCGACCCGGAAACGTTGCGCCACTATATGACCAACGCCCAGCTGGCGTTTAACAGCATTTTGCAACTGTTGATGCTACAGGCGTGGAACCCTTACTTCCTGACGTTTAATGCCCCGTTATGGTCGCTTTCCACGCTGTTCTTTTTCTATCTGTTGTTTCCTCTGCTGGCTCCGCGCCTGCTTAACAGTCGTTTCCCCTGGCTGTGGATGGGCATTATCTGCCTGCTCTACCTGCTGCCGCCCGCCTGGGTTGTCTGGCATGAACAATACGGCATGCCCTACACCGGGCTGCTACAGCGCGGTCCTATCTTCCGTTTACCGGAGTTTTTGGCGGGGATCGTCGGGTATGCCCTTTTCCGCAAATATCGGCAAAAAGAGATTCAGCCACCGAGCAAGGGGCTGTGCTATGGCGTTGCGCTGTTCATTATCGCCAACTTTATCGTAGCAACCTGGCTGTTCACTCACGGTGAAGCATACTGGTATTTCCTGCTGCACAATGGGCTGCTGTTGCCGGCGCAGGTCGGACTGGTTTGCATCAGTGCGCTGGCGCGCGAACCCAATAGCGAATGGCTGCGGCATTGGTCCCCTCGCCTGGGAGCCGCCTCGCTGTCCATTTTTGCCCTGCACGTGCCATTGTTTAACCTGTTCCGCACGCTGGAGCAGTTGGTGCGAGGGAACCCAATGGCCTGCTTCACCGATTGGGATCAATGTATTGCCGCTGCCGGACAGGTTCAGTTATCCATAACCGGGTATCTCATTTTCCTGATCGCCACCGTCGCCCTGTGCGTCCTGTTTCAGGAGCGCATCGTTTCACGCGTTCGTCAGTTCCTGACGTCACGCTTCCTGACGCCCCATACCGCGTCTTCGCAGACACAGACATCGGCATAAATGATTCAATCGTGGCGGGGCTTTCCCCGCCGCCCCCGAATCGCTGCATCAAACCCGCGGTTCGGGATATCGCCGCCCTCCTTAAAACCCGCTTCTTTGGGCGATAATGACCGATTTCAAAATGTGACAAACATCTCGTTATAGCCGTTAATCATCAAACGTATCTTTTATAACTATTTACATTCTAACCAATCTTCGTTTTTGGCTAGAGCCCCGCTTCAATTCCTGCTAATGTTTGCCGTTCCGGATGAAGCCAACCCGGTCATTATTCATCGGCGGTACGTCTCAAATGACGTCTTTCAACCCTTGTCACCACTGTTTATCTGGCAAAATGACACTATCCAAACACGCAATATCTTCCCTGAGCCTGGTTATCGCGCTTGCTTCCACAGGTATTTCTCAAAGCCATGCGGATACCATCTGGTTGACCAACGGCGATCAGCTCAGCGGTAAAATCACGCTGCTTGACGGCGGAAAATTATTCCTCACTACCGATTATGCCGGCACGATCTCCGTTTCCTGGGATAAGGTAAAAACCTTTGAAACCGATCACGGTCTGGTCATTCAAGGCGACCGTTACCAGGAAGGCGTTCTTTACCCGGCCGTTAAGGCTGGCGAGAACCGTGTCATCATCGCCACCCCTTCGCTCGCCAACGAGGCCGGTGGTCCACAGACGCTGCCCCTCTCCGAGATTACGTCCATCGTTGCCCAAAAGCCGTTAGTGAAAGACTTCGTCTGGAAAGGCAACATCGATGCGGGGATGTCGCACAAAAAAAGTTCGACCGAAACCGACAACTACGATGCCAGCCTGACCACACAGGCACGACACGGCACCTGGCGTCATAACATTGATGCCAGCTATCATCTGGCGAAAGAAGATAGCGTTGAGAGCACCAAAAACGCGGGTGGCGAATACGCGCTGGATAAATTCGTGGATGAAAACTGGTTCTGGCAGGGACGTTATCAATACAAACGCGACTGGATTGAAAGCATCAAAATCAGCCGTTCGTTCGGTCTTGGTCCGGGCTATCAGTTCTGGGATAACGATCTTGGCGCGTTCTCACTGACCACGCTGGTCAGCACCCAGACCTATGTCTATCAGGATGAAGGAGAAGATGATTTCTACACCGGCGGTGTGAAATGGGCTTACAACCGTTATCTGTATAGTAAATCGGTAGAGGCCTTCACCAACGGTGAATTGGGTCGTTCCTTCGATGCCACCGCGCCGCTGTATCTGAAAGCGGAAGCGGGTCTGCGCTTTAAGCTGACCGACTGGTCTTCAATGAGTATGAAAGTATCGCGTACCCGTATCGACAGCGCTCAGGGCGACGTGGATGATACCCTCTACACCATGGGTGTCGGCGTAGGCTGGTAAGTCCGGCGTGAAAGGTTGAACGTCAGCGAGCGTGTCGAAAGCGCGCCCGCTGACCGTACCGGTTAGCCGTTTTCCCTGTTATTCGCCGCGCCCTGCTGTTGCAGAGCGCGCACTCGCTGAGCCAGCTCGCTTAATCCTTCATCTGCCATGCCGTGGTTGTTGAGCACTTGCTCCAACGCAAATAAATATTGAGCATTCGTCCCTAATGGACCGCTGGCCCGGGCTATCAAGGGGGCAATTTTCTGAATGCAGGTATCCTGTTCAATCAGTGGATGCGCGGGTTCGGAAACAAACACCAGTGCAGTGACAGTGTCACCATTTTGCTGATGCAGTTCACACCATAACGGCCGATAACAGCCGGTCAGCATTTCCCGCTTCCACAGCAATTCCAAATCTTCCCGCAGCGAGGTTTCCGGCAGACGGAATGCCAAACCGGTCGTTTGTCCGCCCGGCTTCAGCGCCAGCATACGCCCCGGCTGATTAACGGTGCCGCGCCCGGCCGTCAGGCGTAAGCAAAACGCTCGATGCCATCCATACAGTGTCGCCAGACAGGCTTCTTCCGGATCGAAAACCGGGTTCCACATCAGAGAACCATAGCCGAAAACCCAAACCGGGCTGTCGTCAGGCCGGCGGTCCAATGTTTTTGCCAGCGAGTCCGCCCGCTGCTGCGGCGTAAGTAATAAGGTTTCTTCTATACAACCAAAAGACGTTCTACAATCTGCTTTCTGCAAAAACTCACGAGTTAACACTACTGACAGCTCCCGACCATACCATTTCTGCCCATCAGGTCTATTGTCGCCTCAACCTTAAAACTCCATGCATTCCGTTTGCTTAATTTTGCGGCAACAATAAATATGAGGTTATTCATTTCCGGCTCAGCAATCAAGTTTGATTTCGATCACAAAAAGCAAAAAAGCTCACATGGTTATCATTTACATCGCTATACCCATAAATTTCAAAAGGCAGCCAACGCATACGACTTGAAATATGACGGATATCAGCGACGACAAATATCACTTTTTTAGTATTTGATAATCGTTATCAGTTCCATGATAGAATCAATGACATGGCGCCTCACGATTCACCCAGGAGACAATGAATGGCAAATCCTGCGTCTACGGGCAAACGCTCGCATCATCTTACTCTTATTCAAGTTAAACATATTCACGATATTTCCCCACGCTTACGCTGCATAACGTTCCACGGCGACGCATTACGTCACTATCCCGCCGATCGCCACGGTGCGCATATCAAGCTGTTTATTCCACAGCAGGGGCAGCAGATCCCGACGTTGCCGACGTTCGGCGAACGTGGCCCGGTCTGGCCGGAAGGTGAAATTCGTCCTATCGTTCGAACCTATACCATTCGTGCGGTACGCCAGGAAGAAGCCGAGTTGGATATCGTCTTTGCCATGCACGATCATGCCGGTCCGGCGGTCAGTTTCGCCCGGCAGGCAAAAACCGGGGATTACATCGGTATTACATCACCCGGCGGACCGCATCCGATGTTGCCGCCCGCTGCGGCATATTATCTGGCTGGCGATCCCTCTGCGTTACCCGCTATTGCCGCCCTGCTGGAAAATTTACCGGATGATGCCCAGGGGCATGCCGTTATTCGGGTTGACAGCAGCGCGGATATTCTCGATTTGGTGAAGCCCGACCGGATAACACTCCACTGGGTTGTGGGTGGAACCGAAGCCACTGACGAAGCGATTAATCGCTTTCGCGCCTTGCCGCATCAGGAAAACGCAGAACGGGCGTTCTATTGGCTTGCCGGAGAAGACCAACTGGTGGTTCAGCTTCGTCGCTATGTTCGCAGAGAATGTGGATGTGAACGTAATCAGCTTTATGCCGTCCCTTACTGGCGAGAAGGGTTAAATGAAGAAGCTTATCATCGCAAACGCCACGATATCATGGACAATCCTGACGATTAACCATAAAAAAAACATTTAATATTATCTATATAGGGAGAAAATAATCACATTCTCCCTTTTCATTTTAATTTTATTACCAAACGTAAAAAACCGTAAAAAAACCCGGCGAGCCTCACAGAATCTGTTAACCTAATACTTTCTTTTTACGCTATAACTACTTTTTAGTAACGTCTTTGCCGTAAGAAGCCTTTTAATGACGTACTATTTTTTGCCTCTGTGCATAATTCCATTGGATAAGGAGAACCCCCCGCAATGAAGTCTCACCCTGAGGTTGTCAAAACCCGTCATCAGGAATATTCGCTTATTCTTCCCATCATCGCGTTGATCGTTCTGTTCCTGTGGGGGAACTCGCAAGATTTCTTCGCCATTATGGGCATTAACCTGCTCGCGTTAGCCGGCATTCTTTTCAGCGCGTTCAGCGTTGTTCGCCATGCCGACGTGCTGGCTCACCGACTGGGCGAACCCTATGGTTCATTAATTCTCAGTCTGTCGGTCGTGATTCTTGAAGTCAGCCTGATATCGGCCTTAATGGCCACCGGCGATGCCGGCCCCAACCTGATGCGTGATACGCTATATTCCATCATTGTGATTGTAACCGGTGGTCTGGTTGGTTTCGCTTTACTGCTGGGGGGACGCAAATTTGCAACCCAATACGTCAACCTGAGCGGCATCAAACAATATCTGATGGCGATTTTCCCGCTGTCGGTGCTGGTGCTGGTTTTCCCCAGCGCCTTGCCGGACGGGAATTTCAGCGTCGGTCAGTCACTGATCATCGCACTGATTTCCGCCGCGATGTACGGCGTATTTCTGTTGATTCAAACTCGTACTCACCAAAGTCTGTTTGTTTACGAGCATGAAGACGAAGGCGACGATCCTCATCATGGCAAGCCTTCCGCGCACAGTTCGTTATGGCATACCGTATGGTTGCTGATCCATCTGATTGCCGTTATCAGCGTAACCAAAATGAACTCCATGCCGCTGGAAACACTGCTGACGGAAATGAACGCGCCTACGCAGTTTACCGGCTTCCTGGTCGCGTTACTGATTCTGTCGCCGGAAGGATTAGGCGCCATTCGGGCAGTACTGAAAAATCAGGTACAGCGCGCCATGAATCTGTTTTTCGGTTCCGTGCTGGCCACCATATCCCTGACCGTGCCCACGGTGACCGTGATTGCGATGGTGACGGGCCGTTCGCTGAACTTCGGACTGGATATGCCGCATATCGTCGTCATGCTGTCCGTACTGGTACTGTGCCATATTACGTTTTCAACCGGTAGAACCAACGTTCTCAGCGGTAGCGCGCACCTTGCCCTTTTCGCCGCTTACCTGATGACCATCATGCTGTAACCCCCCATTTTACCGATGCCGCATCCTGCGGCATCGGCCTCATAGTTCGCTTCCGTTTGATGTATATCTGGATCTCTGAAGAGCATCAGGCGTATCGTATACCCCGGCTTGTCTACGACGGACCCAACTGGCCCGCCATTCTTTGTTTCTTTATTGGTTCTTTCTTAGATGAAAACGCACGGAATTAACGGTATCAAACCGTTCAGCGCACTTATTGAAGCGTGCTGGCGCGAAAAATATACGCTGCAACGCTTTACTCATGACATTATCGCAGGCATTACGGTTGGGATTATTGCCATACCACTGGCAATGGCATTGGCTATCGCCAGCGGCGTGCCGCCGCAATATGGCCTTTATACCTCCGCGGTTGCCGGGATTGTTATCGCCATCAGCGGTGGTTCACGCTATAGCGTTTCCGGCCCGACAGCGGCCTTTGTCGTCATTTTATATCCGGTTTCCCAACAGTTCGGCCTGTCTGGTCTGTTGGTCGCCACACTGCTTTCCGGCATCTTTCTGGTATTGATGGGCGTCTGCCGTCTGGGACGGTTAATTGAGTATATCCCGCTGTCAGTCACGCTGGGATTTACCTCCGGGATTGCCATCACCATCGCAACCATGCAAATCAAGGATTTCTTTGGACTGCATATGGAGGTGGTTCCCGAACACTATGTTGAAAAGGTTGCGGAACTCACATACGCCCTGCCGACGTTACAGCTGGGCGATACGCTGATCGGCGTCACCACCCTTCTGGTACTGATTATCTGGCCTAAACTAGGTATCCGTCTGCCCGGTCATCTGCCGGCGCTGCTCGCAGGTATGGCGGTAATGGGGATCTTGTCGCTGTTTGGCACGGACGTTGCGACCATCGGCTCCCGTTTTAGCTACCTGCTCGCCGATGGCACTCAGGGACAGGGGATCCCTCCGATTCTGCCTCGTCTGGTCCTTCCCTGGGACATTGCCGCGCCAGGCGGTCAAACGATGACGCTGGACTGGCAGAGCATTTCCGCCCTGCTGCCCGCCGCCTTCTCAATGGCAATGCTCGGCGCGATCGAATCCTTGCTCTGTGCCGTGGTATTGGACGGTATGACCGGCAAAAAACACCATTCGAACACCGAACTGGTGGGCCAGGGTTTTGGTAATATTATCGCCCCGTTCTTTGGCGGCATTACCGCCACCGCCGCCATTGCCCGTTCCGCTGCCAACGTGCGGGCCGGTGCGACATCGCCCGTCTCCGCCGTGGTCCACGCCTTGCTGGTGATATTGGCGCTATTGGTTCTCGCGCCCTGGCTCTCTTATCTGCCGCTGGCTGCCATGGCGTCATTGTTGCTGCTTGTCGCCTGGAACATGAGCGAAGCGCATAAGGTCGTCGATCTGCTGCGTCACGGTCCCAAAGACGACATCATCGTGATGGTTCTGTGCATGTCACTGACCGTGCTGTTTGATATGGTGATTGCCATCACCGTTGGGATTGTGCTGGCGTCGTTGCTCTTTATGCGCCGTATCGCACAAATGACCAAACTGAGCGAATTGCCTGATACGAAGATACCGGATCATCTGGTGCTGCGTGTCAATGGCCCGTTATTTTTCGCCGCCGCTGAGCGTATCTTCAATGATCTGATGCAGCGCAGTGAAGCGTATCAGACCATTATTCTGCAATGGGATGCGGTGCCGGTGCTGGACGCCGGCGGGTTGAGCGCACTCCTGCGCTTTAGCGAAACGCTGCCGGCAGGCAAACGTCTGATCATCACCGATATTCCGTTCCAGCCGCTAAAAACGCTGGCCCGTGCCAATGTCCATCCCATTGAAGGCCGCCTCAGTTTCTACGGCTCGCTGTCACAGGCGCTGGAAGCCATTGCGGAAAACCGGCCTGCTGCGATCGCGGAATAAAAAACGCCATCATGAACGGGCAGAGCCTCTTCTGCCCGTCCATGCGATGCGCCGGCGGATAAACGTCCTTAATGCGGCAAGACTGGCGCTTCAATACGAATAGAGAGCCGCTCGTTTTGCTGGGTCAGCGCCAGGGTGTCGCTGCACTCCTGTCCTATCGTGAACAGTTGCTCGTTGGTCAGTGGATAAGGCAACTGAATATCAAATGTTGTCAGCCCTTGCTGCTGCGCCAGCGTAATCAACCTTACAATATTCGTTTCATCGCTGACCTGCGTGGATAGCACCTGTAGCGCCAGTATTTTCAGTCGTTCTTTCACTACGACATGACGAGAACGCGGCCCTTTCGTCACCATGCCAAAAATCGGCAACACGCCGTACATCGCATCCATAAAACGCCAGCGTTTATTGCACAACGCTGCCAGATAATCTGCGTAATCAATACAGATCTTTTCACTGGAACCTGCAGATTCAGGGTAATCCTGCTTCATTCCCCTTTTCTCCTCTTCACCAGTGGATTCATCACGCTATTTCAGGGTAAAAACCATACATTGCTTGATAGCTTATTCGATTATATTGGCACGGTTCACTGTAGTTTTACAGCATGTTCAGGAGGATTGATGGTGGCAATCTTTTCTTCCACTCCGGTTTTAATCACCGGCGGCGCCCGGCGTATCGGATTGGCGTTGGCGCGTTCATTTCTGGCGCAAAACATTCCGGTCATCATTAGCTATCGGAAACGTTATCCGGCGCTTGATGCCCTGCAACAGCAAGGCGCCGTCTGTTTGCCCGCCGATTTCTCCACCTGCGAACAGATCTATGACTTTGCCGGGCGGATCAAAGCGCTTACCCCGCATCTGCGCGCCATCATTCACAACGCCAGCAGTTGGCAGCCGGAAAGCGCAGAGGTGCCGCCGGAAAAGACGCTGGCGGAGATGCTGCAAATTCATGTCTATACGCCTTATTTGCTGAATCAGCTGCTGGAGCCGTGCCTGCGCGGTCAGGGGGTCGCCGGAGCCGATATCATCCATCTAACGGATTACGTGGTGGAAAAAGGCAGCGATAAGCACATCGCCTATGCCGCCAGCAAAGCGGCGCTCGACAATATGACCCGCTCATTTGCCCGCAAGCTGGCGCCCGAAGTGAAAGTTAATGCCATCGCGCCGGCGCTGATTATGTTTCATGAACACGACGATGAAGCCTATCGCCGACAGGCGCTGGATAAGTCGCTGATGAAAACCGCCCCCGGCGAAGGTGAAATCGTCCGGTTGGTAAATTACCTGCTTGCCAGCCATTACCTGACCGGAAAGACGATCGGGTTGGATGGGGGGCGATCGCTGCGCTGACAGGGCCGCGGCGGTATTCCCAGAGAACGCAGATGTCTTCCAGAACGGTCAGTTCGCCAACGCCTTAACACCCGTTTACGCTTCCCCGCTAGTGCCAACGGGTTGATGGGATTATGCTGATACGGATTGTATTTATCACGATATGGATACCATGCAGAAGATTGTTTTTGTGGAAGACGATGGGGAAGTCGGCAAGCTGATTGCCGCTTATCTGGGAAAACACGACATTGATGTTCAGGTTGAACCTCGCGGCGATAACGCGCTGGCGTTTATCGCGCGGCAACAGCCCGATCTGGTGTTACTGGATATCATGCTGCCCGGAAAAGATGGCATGACCATTTGCCGGGAATTACGTCCACAATACAGCGGCCCGATCGTTCTGCTCACCTCATTGGACAGTGACATGAACCATATTCTGGCGCTGGAGATGGGCGCTGACGATTATATTCTGAAAACCACGCCCCCCGCTGTTTTACTCGCCCGCCTGCGCTTACACTTCCGTCAGTATGCCGTTACGCCACAGGCCGCTATAGAGAACACGGCTGCACCGTTACAGGTTCACAAACCGTTGCATTTTGGTTTGCTGTGTATCGATCCGGTAAACCGCGAGGTGACGCTGGGTGAAGAAAATATCGCATTGTCCACCGCTGACTTTGATCTGCTCTGGCAGTTGTCCACCCATGCCGGACACATTATGGACCGCGACGCGCTGCTGAAAAACCTGCGTGGCGTCAGCTATGACGGTATGGATCGCAGTATTGACGTTGCCATTTCACGACTGCGGAAAAAATTGTACGACAATCCGCTGGAACCGTTTCGTATCAAGACCGTGCGTAATAAAGGCTACCTGTTTGCCCCCAATACCTGGGAGAGCGCTACACCATGAAAAAGCTGTTTATCCAGTTTTTTCTGTTACTGTTCGCCTGTTTCGTGGTGATGACGTTGCTGGTTGGGCTGGTGTATAAAGTCACGGCAGAGCGTGCGGGACGACAATCCATGGACGACCTGATGAAGAGTTCGCTCTATTTGATCCGCAACGAGTTAAGGACCATTCCCCCCCGCGACTGGCATAAGACCATCGACCAGTTGGATTTGAATCTATCATTCAAGCTGCAAATTGAACCGCTGAATAAATACTCGCTGCTCCCCAAAACCAGGCAACGTCTTAATCAGGGTGAAATCGTGGCGCTCGAAGATGAATATACCTTTATCCAACGCATTCCTCGCAGTCACTATGTGTTGGCCGTCGGTCCCATTCCCTATCTGTTTTTCCTGCACGAAATGCGCCTGCTGGATCTGATGCTGGTGATGCTCATTGGCCTGTCGCTGGCTTTGCCGGTATTTTTGTGGATGCGCCCGCACTGGAAAGCGATGTTGAAGCTGGAAAATGCGGCGCAACGTCTGGGAGACGGTCACCTCGAAGAACGAACCCACTTTGATAATACCTCCAGCCTGTTCCGACTCGGGGTCGCTTTTAATCTGATGGCGGATAACCTGAATCAGCTGATCGCCAGTAAAAAACAGCTGATTGACAATATTGCCCATGAACTGCGTACGCCGCTGGTACGCCTGCGTTATCGGCTTGCGATGAGTGACAATCTGACGGATGAAGAGCAGCAGGCGTTGAATCGGGATATTGGTCAGCTTGAAGCGCTGATTGACGAACTGCTTACCTATGCCCGACTGGACCGTCATCAAGTCACCTTGCATCTCGCCGAGATCGACTTTCCCGTTTGGTTGCAAGCCAAAATTGATGACTTCCGACTGATCCATCCGGATAAAACCATTACGCTGGATATGCCCCTGATGGAAGGCGTTGGCGCGCTTGATCTGCGGCTGATGGAGCGGGTATTGAATAATCTCGTCAATAACGGGTTACGCTTTTGCCACCGCCGGCTGCATATCAGCCTATTGCAGAGCCATGACCAAACGACCTGTTTACAGGTTGAGGATGACGGCCCGGGGATCGCGCCGGAGAGCCGCGATCATATTTTTGAACCTTTTGTTCGTCTTGACGCAGGGATAGAAAACAGCAGCGGCGGTTGCGGATTGGGGCTGGCGATCGTACACGCCATCGCTCGCGCTTATGAGGGCACCATTACGGTTGACGGCAGCCCGCTTGGCGGCGCCCGTTTTCGCTTCTGCTGGCCGAGAAAAACTGTCGCCGCGACGGCGTTGCCGCTCTCCCGCTAATTCCCGGACGGGCGCGCAATCAGTATCACCGTTGCAGGACTGCGAACCGCATCCATATCATGTTGATATCCCTGTTGTACATTTGGTTACATGCCGAAACCAATCACTCACGGAAGCTTTTCACGTTTTTCCTTATGCTCACTTCACCGACCCAAATCCGGGTCACGACATGTGAATGAGATAACGAGGAAATGATGATGAATAAAGTATTAGTGACGATTGCAGGTGCGGCTCTGGGTCTGTCCTCTGTAGCATTTGCAGCTGACACCACAACCAGCGCCCCTGCACAGGCGTCAGCGACGGCAACAACGGCTGCCCACGCCAAAGCTGACCATGCGAAAAAACATGTGAAGAAGGCCAAACCTGCGGTGCAAAAAGCCCAGGCGGCTAAAAAGCATGTGAAGAAAGCTAAGCCTGCGAACCCCGCGACCACCAAGCCGGCTGCCTGATAAAAGATTCGCCGCGTCCCCGCCATAACAGAGAGTCCAACTGATGTAACGAGCGCCAGACTCCCTGTTACCCGGCGAAAAACGAATTGCGTTTCAGATAACAATCAAACACCCGATCTTCCGGGTGTTTATTTTATGGGATATCGGATGATGCTGCGTCGCTACTCATTTGAAATCTTGTTATCCCTCGTGCTTCTCTGTGGATGCATTGCCCTGCTCTTTTTTCTGTAACCCTTTGGGTTAACCCTCGTTTTACCTTGAAAACTACCGTCATACCTCACCGCGTCAAGGCAAAATGCAGCTATAGTTATTTCACTTAACCTGTTTGGCAACTCCCTGACTTTTAACGTAAGGCACAATATTACATGCGCATATCAGTCGGATTGTTATGTTCATTATTCCTTATCGCATCCTCCAGCGGGGCAGAAACCGCCGCCACCGAGGCAGAAAAGCAGCAACAGCTTTTGTTTTTTAATCATGATGATAGAGATCGCGTGACCGATATCTCCCAGTGGCCGTGGCAAGCTATCGGCCAACTGGAAACCGCCAGTGGCAATCTGTGTACCGCAACATTGATCTCTCCCCATCTTGCCCTGACCGCCGGACATTGTGTATTAATCCCCCCCGAGGGACAGCCGGATAAGCCTGTCGCGCTGCGCTTTCTGGCAACAGAGGATGGCTGGCGCTATGAAACCAAAGAAATTGAAGCACTGGTGAATAAGAAACTCAGCAAACAGCTGAAAGTCGATGGTGACGGTTGGATCGTTCCTGATGCCGCTGCGCCATGGGACTATGCGCTGATCCGGTTAAAACAGACACCGCCTGGCATTGTTCCGATCCCCATGTGGCAAGGTAATCGTCAATCGTTGATCGAGGCATTACACCAAAACCGGCAGCGAGTGACGCAGGCGGGTTACCCCGAAGACCATCAGGATGCGCTGTATCGCCATCAGGATTGTCTGGTTACCGGCTGGGTTCAGCCTGCGGTGTTATCACACCAATGTGATACGCTGCCCGGCGACAGCGGTTCTCCGCTCATGCTGCACACGGCGTCCGAATGGATATTAATCGGTATTCAGAGCTCGGCGCCCGCGGCCAGCGATCGTCACCGAGCCGACAACCGCGCCGTCTCAGTGACGGCCATCCGTCAGCAACTGGAAACGCTGGTAAAAGAGACCGGAGCAGCTCGCTGACATCTTATCTCTATGTCGCAACGGAACTATTTCCTCTTTGATTAAGCTTCCCTCTGCGGGGCAATGTCTATTCTCCGCAATCTATTAGGCATCGTTTATCGTTACTGTGCTTAAATATAATGTAATGAGTAGCGCAGGCCATTTTGCGAAATAAAGAGGTGACATGTTAAAACATCTAAGTCGTGATGAAAAAAAACGCATGCAGACTCTCGATGCACTCAATAATCTTGATATATCTCAAGATGATATACTTAATAAAATTACCGCTATGACATGTCAGTTGCTAAAAATGCCAACGGCATTGGTCACGATAAGCGGTACAAAGAAACAGCATATTAAGGCCAAGACTAATTTCGCCTTAACCGAAATGGAAAAAGTCGGGTCGTTCGATCATTTTGCTGTGCAGACCGGCAATATATTGATTTGTGAGGATGCGTTACAGGATGAACGTTTTAAAGACAGCCCTTATGTCACCCGTTCACCACAGATTCGCTTTTACGCGGGAATACCACTCATTACAGAAGAAGGTTATTCCATCGGTACACTTTGCGTAATTGATTACATCCCTCGAAAATTCAGCAAAACACAGCTACACACGCTTAGAGACTTGGCCGCGATTGTTATGGCATTAGTTGAATATCGTAACGCAATCGGGCTGGTTGATGCGGTAACCATGCTGCCAAACCGCCAGCGGCTGATAGAGGATATCAGCCACATGACGGATATCCATGAAAACTACCTGCTGGTACTGATTGATAGCATTGATATTTCTTACGCCTATGAAATGGGGCGATCGCTCGGTATGCCGACCGTAGAAAGCATATTGAGAGATATCGGCATGTTTCTGCGCCTGACCTTTCACACTCATGAGAGCGTTTACTGTGCGGCCGTAGGTCGTTTCGCGTTACTGATAAAAGCCGATATGAAAACACAGGTGCTTGAAGAGCTGGTTTCCTGCGCCACTCGTATTCAGGACAGCATTACCAGTCATGTGCCATTAAAATTAGAACTGTTTGTTGGCTATACCGAGTTCCAGATCCCCGTGGATGATCCACAGCGTATTCTGCGCGAATCCATGAGTGCATTGCATGACGCCATCAATAACAATGTCCATTATCGTGCTTACAATGCAGACAGTGATAAAACCCAGCAATTGGCTTTCACCCTGCTGAACGAATTGTCTGACCTGTTAAAGCATGATAAGCCCGGCTTGTATCTGGTTTATCAACCCAAATTGAATATTGAAAATAATACAGTGGTTGGCGCTGAAGCGTTGCTTCGTTGGCATCATCCCAAGTTCGGTGAAATCTATCCAGATCAATTTATTCCGCTGGCAGAAGGCACCACATTGATGCGTCCGCTGACGGAGTGGGTTATTAAACAGACGGCCAAACAGCTAAAAATCTGGCGTCAGGCAGGAATTTTATTTCCCGTATCGATTAATATTGCCGCCAGTAATTTTGCTGAAGAGAACTTTATTGAACATTTAATGAATACTCTTAATAGCTACGATTTAACTGCGGGTGATATTCAAATTGAATGTGTGGAAACACAAAAAATAATCGAAAGTTCGGAAACGCTTGCCACTATTTTGGCGTTAAAACAGCATGGATTTGTTATTGCTATTGACGACTTTGGCGCGGGTTACAGCAATTTAAATTATCTGAGAAATATTCCGGCAACAATTATCAAACTGGATAAGTTGCTGATAAAAGATATTAAAACCGATGAGAATAGTCGGATTATTGTCGAGTCCATCATCAGTATGCTGCATAAACTCAATTATTCGGTACTGGCTGAAGGTGTTGAGAATAAAGAAACGCTCGATTATCTGTCTCAATTTGGTTGCGATGAAGTTCAGGGCTATTACTTTTCCCGACCCGTTTTACCTAACGCGTTCACCGCCTGGTTAGCGCGCCATGAAACTCGGTAAAGATCGTGTGGTTCATGCCATAAAAATACCGTAGCGACCATCAGGACTTTAAATACATTATGACCATTTTTGATAATCAACAGGACCTGGACGATATTCGGCAAGCCATTGCATTGCTGGAAGCGCCTTCAATCACTATTCAGTTGGCGAATTTAGTGGGAGGGCCAATTGAATGGAGCTTGTCTAAACTTCCTGGATTTGTAAAAAACAAAGTGCAGGATGTGGTTCATGCCGCGCTGCATAAATCGGTCGATGCCGCCTTGTATACGCTGGATGACGCGCCAAAGCGCGCCTCATCGCCGAAGACCCATAAGCTGGCCGCGGCAACATCAGGCGCGGTCAGTGGCTTTTTCGGTGCAGCAGGATTGATGGTCGAATTGCCTGTCAGCACCACGATCATGATGCGATCCGTTGCAGACATCGCCCGCAGCGAAGGTTTCTCGCTGGCCGATTTTTCAGTCAAGGCGGCCTGTGTAGAAGTATTCGCGCTAGGTGGCAAGAGTAAAAACGATGACGCTGCCGACTCAGCCTATTACGCTTCACGCGCGGTTCTTGCCGATATCACGAAACATACCACCCGTGAACTGGTAGATCTCGCCAGCAAGAAAGGCGCGGAAAAAGCCTCGGCAAGGATCACCACGTCACAGGCCGGCAGGACGTTGGCCAAGCTGATCGACGCCGTTGCGACGCGGCTGGGCATTACCATCACGGAAAAAATGGCCGCCCAAATCGTTCCGGTCATCGGCGCCGCCAGCGGCGCGGCAATCAACACCCTGTTCATTCATCATTATCAGAACATGGCGCGAGGCCATTTCATCATCAAACGGCTGGAGCAAAAATATGGTGAAGAAGAGATCAAGTCGGCATATGTGCGGTTAAAAGACTAAAATGGCCAGAGATTATCTCTGGAACCGATTGATTATGTGTTGAAATTGTATAGTATCGGTTTAACAAGCAAGGTAAGTTGATTTTTATTTTTTCTAAAGATGCTATAGAGGGATTAATATGGCTAATATTATTTACATGACGGTAAATGGAAAAAAACAAGGACTAATTTCTGCTGGGTGTTCAACTTTTGACTCAATAGGTAATCGATATCAGATCGGCCATGAAGATGAGATATTTACTCTCGCATTTAGACATACAATAACGAGAGATCAAAATGTAAAACATAATCCAGTTGAAATAATTAAGTTAGTGGATAAATTATCACCATTACTGGGTGTTTCTATATCTGAAAATGAAATACTGGAATGCATTTTTGATTTCTATAGAAGCTCGGCGGAAGGGGCGTTGAAAAAATATTATACAATAAAACTGAACAGTGCGTCTATCGCAAATCTTTCAGTGGATTATCCCCACTCTTTGACTCATGCAGATAAACAACCTCACGAGGTTGTTTTATTTTATTATAAAGATATTATCTGGACAAACCATGCAACAGGAACATCAGGTTATAGTATATGGGAGGATAGAATATATTAATAATTAATCAATTCATGAACAGCATTGATTAAGTTATCCATTGATGGGATATCGATGCCAGATATCCCATGCACATAAACGTCGGAGCGAATATCAGTATATATAGTAAATGTAACATAGTATGTGCCAAGTTCGTTTTTCCCAAATATGAGCTTTAGCATCCCCTCATCTGGAGAAAATAGATATATTGATTCATCGCCACTAGCTTTCAACTTCAACAATTGTGTATGTAATTCAATGAGGTCACATACAAAACACCCCCATTTTGCATTAAAATCAAGCCCCTTTGATTTTATCTCAACATACATATCCAACCAACTATCATATGGTGTATCCTCTGCTCCTTTATTTTTAATTTTTTCAACAGGATATATGCGAAAATCGGTATCATTGTCTTGAATGTGAATCATAAATCCTCCATCATTTATATAAAAAATGGGTTATTGTCCAGTTGCTTTCATCAACAATAACTTCTAGATTATACTCCTTATTTTCATATAAATTTCTATATTTATCATATCTTGAACGCTTTATTTTTATATCATATTTTTTTAATATCACGCCAGATTTTCCCTCAATATCTTTACTTCGTTTCCCATATCTGATAGCTTTTTCTAAAATATAGACAGGGACATATCTTCCAGGCTCTCTCATATGTACTGCCGTTGCAGTTGTGAATTTTATTTTCTTAGGTGACAACCCAATTTTAAGCCGTCCCTTTAATGAGGAAATAATATGGTCGCCTATTTTTACTGATATGCTTTTTGTTGTCCCATTTTTTGTTATTAGTTTGATTATATTGTCGCCATATTTAACTGATTTAAATATGAACAGTCCTAAAAAGACAATATCAAACGGATCTATCAGTGGTGATTCCAAAGGTAGCTCGTGGAGAGTGACAAATTTACCATCTATGTCATAGATATCATAAACCCCTCCTCTGGATGGCCCTATATACCCTATACACATTCCCGTATCTTCATCTATAATTGGTGAAGTGTGTGGTGGCAAAGGACTTTCAGGAACTATTGAGAAATAGTCGTTAGCACTAAGAGGTGATTTAAAATCATATATCCGTCCTGAGTTCTCAAAATCTAAATATCCATTTTTCTCTAAAAAAGCATCCATAGTGTATCCTCTTAATACTGAAATATGGAGAAAATAGCTCCCATTAGTGTTTTATAGTTTCAGGTTAAGGTTTACTGCGTCCACGTGCGGATTTCTCCGAAAATTAATATAGAGCAAAGAGGAATAATCAACAACCTTATTTAAAAATAAGGTTGGCACATGAGTTAAGTTACCCACTACCCCGTCTGCTCCATCGCCTGTAGTATCCGTTTTTCTGAAATGGGAAATGGCGTTCCTAACTGCTGAGCAAAGTAGCTCACGCGCAGTTCTTCAATCATCCAACGGATCGCTTTTACCTCATCATCGTCACGCCGTTCGGCTGGCAGCTTATTCCACCATTGCAGCCAGGCCTGCTGCACCTGCTCCACCTTCAGCATCTGGGCCCGATCGCGGTGGGCGTCCTGCGCCAGTTTTTCCAGCCGGCGCTCAATCGCCTGCAAATAACGCAGTACATCAGGCAGTCGATGCCAGCCATTGTCGGTAACGAAACCGCGGAACACCAGCCCATTGATCTGGTTTTTAATATCACTCAGCGCCAGCGCCATCGTCATATCAATGCGCCCTTTCAAGCGCTTGTTGATAGCAAACACCGTCGTCAGGATCTGTTCCACCTGTTTGGCGATATCCACCACCGTATCGTTAAGTTCCGCGCGCACTTTTTCATGCAATTTCTGGAAGGCGTCTTCCTGCCACACCGGACCGCCAAATTCGCTAATCAACTTATCGACGGCACAGGCGATACAGTCATCAATCAGATCGAGCACTTTACCGTAAGGATTGAAGTACAGCCCCAGCTTTGCCTTATTGGGTAACTTCTCATGCAGGTACTTGATTGGCGAGGGAATATTCAGCAGCAGCAAACGCCGTAGCCCCTGACGCATCACCTGCTGTTGCTGATGGGGCGTATCAAACAGACGAATCGCCACACTGTCCTTTTCATCCACCAGCGCCGGATAGGCTTTTACCGAGTAACCGCCCCGCTTTTGCTCATAGCAATCGGGCAGAGAACCAAAACTCCAGACGTGCAGGTTGTGCTGTTCCAACCCGTCATCCGCCACGGCGGAAAGCGTCTGCTGAACTTTATCTTTCAGTTGATCTTTCAGCGCATTCAGGTCTTTCCCTTCACGCAACAGGCGATTTTTTTCGTCCACCACGCGGAACGTCACTTTCAGATGATCGGGCACCTGTTCCCATTGCCACTCGTCACGCGGCACGGTGACCCCCGTCATCAACCGCAATTCACGCTCCAGCGACTCCAGCAGGCCTTTTTCCAACGGCGTCGCTCGCGCCAGAAACGCTTCGGCATAATTGGGGGCCGGAACAAAGTTACGGCGCATCGGTTTCGGCAACGATTTGATCAAGGCGATCACCAGTTCACGACGCACGCCGGGAATTTGCCATTCAAATCCCTCATCATGCACCTGATTGAGGATCGGCAACGGAATATGGATCGTCACGCCATCGGCGTCCGTCCCCGGTTCAAACTGATAAGACAGGCGCAGCTTCAGGTTACCCTGATGCCAGAAATTCGGATAATCCAGCGCGCTAATCTTGTCCGCGCCTTCTTTGATCAGCATACTTTTTTCAAAGTTCAGCAGATCGGCATTCTGACGGCTGGCCGTTTTCCACCATTTGTCAAAATGACGGGCGGAGATAATATCGTGCGGCAAACGGCGATCGTAAAAGGCAAACAGCGTTTCATCGTCCACCAGAATGTCGCGGCGACGCGATTTATTCTCCAGTTCCTCGACTTCGGCCAGCAATTTCAGGTTGGCGCGAAAAAACGCATGCTGCGTTTGCCAGTCGCCTTCCACCAGCGCGTGGCGAATGAATAATTCACGCGCCAGTACGGGATCGATCTGGCTGTAATTCACTTTACGCGCCGCCACAATCGGCAAGCCGAACAGCGTGACTTTTTCCTGCGCCATCACCGTTCCCTGCGCTTTTTCCCAGTGCGGATCACTATAGCTGCGCTTGATCAGGTGTTGGGCCAGCGGCTCAATCCATTCGGGCTCAATGCGGGCCGCGATACGTCCCCACAACCGGCTGGTTTCCACCAGTTCGGCCACCATCGTCCATTTAGGCGGTTTTTTAAACAAGCCTGAACCGGGGAAGATAGCGAAACGCGCGTTGCGCGCTCCGCTGAACTCCTGTTTTTCGACATCTTTCTGACCGATGTGCGACAGCAACCCCGTCAGCAACGCGCAGTGAATACTGCGATAATCGGCAGGCTCGCTGTTTACGGGTATCCCCAGTTCTTTCACCACCTGACGCAGTTGCGTGTAGATATCCTGCCATTCGCGCACGCGCAGATAGTTCAGATAATCACTGCGACACAGCCGGCGGAACTGGCTGGAAGAGAGTGCTTTTTGTTGTTCGCGCAGATAGTCCCACAAATTGACGAACGCCAGAAAGTCGGAGTCTTTATCGGCGAAACGCCGATGTTTTTCGTCTGACGCCTGTTTTTTATCCAACGGCCGCTCGCGGGGATCCTGAATGGACAGTGCGGCAGTCATCACCATCACTTCACGCACACAGCTCGTATTGCGGGCTTCCAGCACCATTCGCGCCAGACGGGGATCGATAGGCAGTTGCGCCAACTGGCGCCCCTGCGGCGTCAGGTGGTAATGACCATTTTCCGCCAGTTGAATCGCGCCCAGTTCTTCCAGCAGCCGCACGCCATCCTGAATGTTACGTTTATCCGGCGCCTCAACAAACGGAAACGCCGCGATATCCCCCAATCCCAGCGCCGTCATCTGCAAAATAACGGACGCCAGATTGGTGCGCAGAATTTCCGGATCGGTAAATTCCGGGCGCGACAGGAAATCCTGCTCGGAGTAGAGACGAATGCAGATCCCGGCAGCAACGCGGCCACAGCGCCCTTTACGCTGATTGGCCGACGCCTGGGAAATGGCCTCAATCGGCAGGCGCTGTACCTTGGTTCGAAAGCTATAGCGGCTAATACGCGCCGTTCCGGGATCAATCACATAGCGAATTCCCGGCACCGTCAGCGACGTTTCAGCCACGTTGGTCGCCAGCACAATACGTCGCCCGTGATGTGACTGAAATACCCGGTTCTGCTCCTGATTGGACAGCCGGGCATACAGCGGCAGGATTTCGGTATGCGGTAAATTCAGTTTGGTCAACGCATCGGCGGTATCGCGGATTTCCCGCTCACCGCTCATAAAAATCAGAATATCGCCCGGCCCTTCCCGGCCCAGTTCATCTACCGCATCAAAGATGGCCTGAAGCTGATCGCGATCGCTGTCCGCGGCCTCTTCCACCACCGGCCGATACCGTACATCCACCGGGTAGGTGCGCCCGGACACTTCAATGATTGGCGCATTATCAAAATGGCGGGAAAAGCGTTGGGGATCGATCGTCGCGGAGGTAATGATGACTTTTAAATCAGGACGCTTCGGCAGAAGCTGGCGTAAATATCCCAGAATGAAATCAATGTTCAGGCTGCGCTCGTGCGCTTCATCGATAATCAGGGTGTCATACTGCATTAACAACCGATCCTGCTGAATTTCAGCCAGCAGAATGCCGTCGGTCATCAGTTTGACCAGCGTATTATCCCCCACCTGATCGTTAAAACGGACTTTATACCCCACGCAGCCGCCCAACGGCGTTTCCAGTTCGGCCGCGATGCGATCGGCCACCGTTCTGGCCGCCAGCCGACGCGGCTGAGTATGGCCGATTAAGCCGCGCACGCCGCGGCCCAACTCAAGACAAATCTTCGGAAGCTGCGTGGTTTTCCCCGAACCGGTTTCCCCCGCCACGATGATGACCTGATGCTCGCGCAATGCATTCAGAATAGCGTCTTTCTTCTGGCTGACAGGCAACTGTTCGGGATAATGAATAGCCGGGCAGCCAGCACGCCGATTGTCCACTTTCTGGCGCGCGGCGGCGATCTCCCCCTCAATTTCCTGAGCAATCGCCGCCTGAGCCTGTGGGTTGCCAACTTTTGCCGCCCCCTGTAAACGACGGCGCAGGCGTTGCTGATCGCGGAGCATTAACTCACTTAACTGCGTAGATAATGCGTTGAGCGGTGATTTCACGTGGCTATTCCTTAATACTTTTTTCATGTTACGGGCTTTTCCGGGCGATAACCCCTGTCTGCGCCCTGATTCCAGTCGCTTAAACCGGAATATTTTCCGGCGTGCATGGTAGCACAACACCCGCCGGGGCTCTAACCACGCCAGCGTCCCCTTATTCAATAAAATCGAACAAAGCGCTCGAATATTTGCACTTTCAACCCCTATGGCGCGCGCATAAGATGAAACACATCAAAAGACGCCACAATATGTGTCCGACTTCAATCAACGTAAGGAATTGGCAATGAGCAAAGTTTTGATTCTGAAATCAAGCATCCTGGCAGATTTTTCTCAGTCCAGCCAACTGGCCGACTATTTCAGCGCCGAGTGGCAAGCCGCTCACCCTGCTGACAGCATTACCGTTCGTGATTTAGCCGCCCAGCCGATCCCCGTGCTTGATGGTGAACTGGTTGGCGCTCTGCGTCCTTCCGACGCACCGCTGACGCCTCGTCAACAGGAAGCTTTAACGCTGTCTGATGCGCTGATTGCCGAGTTGCAGGCACATGACGTTATCGTTATCGCCGCGCCGATGTACAACTTTAACATCCCGACGCAGCTGAAAAACTACTTCGACCTGATTGCCCGCGCTGGCGTGACATTCCGCTATACCGAGCAAGGTCCTGAAGGTCTGGTGAAAGGTAAACGCGCCATCGTACTGACCAGCCGTGGGGGTATCCACAAGGGTACGCCGACCGATTTGCTGGAACCCTACCTGCGCGTGTTCCTGGGTTTCATCGGTATCACCGATCTTGAGTTTGTTTTCGCTGAGGGTATTGCTTACGGCCCGGATGTCGCCAAAAAAGCGGCTGAAGATGCAAAAGCACAACTGTCCCAGTTTGCCGCTGCGTAATCGCGTTTAACCACCGTTAACTCATCATTAACGACTACCCTGTTATTAATTTTGTGCTTTGGAAGTCTTATTGCGCGCCTTCAGGCGCGCTTTTCTTTATCTCTTCACCCGCGGCGTTATCTGATTTTTCCAGTAATTGCGTGGCCTCTTTATCCGCCCGGATATGAATTTCATGCTCAATCTTGACGTTCATATTGATCGTAATCGGTTCTTTAGGCGCGGCCACTTCAATACGCGGCACACAGCCCGCCAGCAAAAATACCGCACAGACACCCGCCGGCATAACACCATCATGCTTCATGGCTCTACCCTGAATTTATTCATTCGCCCGTTGCTCCAACGTATCCTGCAAATTATCGCCAAAACGTAAACTCCGCCACAGCTGGAAAATATTCTCCTGATGACGGTAGTTGAGAGTGACTTGCCTATCCGCACTTAACTGCGGGTTTTTCCCCTGAATCTGCGAAACCAGCGTCAGTTCGCCCTGATTACTCAATTCCACTGTGGCATAGGAGCGCCCAATTTCCAGATAACGCATCCAGTTAATCGCTGCGCCGCTGGCCAGATTTTTACTCTCCAGCTCGTCAGCCAGCAGTTTATCCAGCCGAAGCGTCAGAAAACGATCGTTGGTGAAGCGCCCTCCCTGAATCAGCATGTCAGGGTGGTTAAAATTCAGTGGAAGCACACCGCTCACCCGTCCCGACATCGCAAACTGTTTCAACTTCAACGCCGTTATCAGTTCGCTGAGCTCCACGCTTTTCACGGTGAACAGCGCATCTTCCCGCTGCGGCCACTGCATGGCCGAAAGGCTGATATGCCCGCCCAATACGTCCATCTCCGCCTGCGATATCGTCAACGGCGATTTTTCGCTGTACGGATAAAATCCCCGCAGATCAACGCGGATATCCGTCATCTGGAACAGGTTATCCAGCATAGCAATTCGCAACGTGACGGGTTGTTTGATGCCGAGTTCCCAACGCTGATTTTTCAGCCGGTAAGGCAGCGCAAAATTGACACCGCCGACTTCGCCGTCCTGCAACCATAGTCCGCCGTTGCTCACAACCCAATGCCCGCCGGCGCTGAATCCCTCTCCCTGCGCCGCGGAAAACGCGGCCTGCGCATGGAACTGTCCTGAACGAATATTCATTTTCAGTTTCGGCGATAGCAACGGCTGAAAAACGGTTAATGGCTGACGTGGCCACCAGGCATTGCCGCGTAAACGTTCGCCATCCCAGCGCCCGCGCAGGGACACCGGACCAATATTTTGCGCCTGTAGTTGTCCTTTTATCAGAAAGTCATTGGGGTCCTGCCCTTGCAGGCTGAGCGTCATCAACGTTGGAGGAAGATAGCCGCCGTTGCTGAAATCGACTTTTTCTGATGCCAGCTGTAACGCGCCCTGGAAATATTCCCCTGAACGGGCGCGCTGCCAGCGTAAAGGCTCAACAATCGTCAGGCGTGGTTGGTGAACCGTCACCAGTCCGTAACCAAGCTGATCCAATCCGCTCGACAATTGGCTCACTTCGATGAGCGAATCCTGCCAGAGACCTCGTCCCGCCACATCCCATTTCCCTTTTAGCGGCGGCAGTTGCCCGCTTCCCCAATATCGCCACTGCCACTGCCCTTTGTCGGGCCAGAAATCCTGCGCTTGTCCATCCAGATGCAGGTTGAATCGACCCCAGTACGTATGATGCGCCTTGACGATGGCCTGCAACCGTCCGTTCACCCCGGTTGAGTTGATTCGCACGCCGGCTAACGGCCAACGAGCTTCCTCAAGCCGGGCCTGCGGTCCCAGCGGGCCCCAGGCTCGCAGCAGCGCCCCGGGTAAAATCGATAGCTCCGGATTTAATAAAGAACCTTGCAAAACGCCCGGCAGCGATGCCGTTAAAGACAAGTCAGACAGGTTGGCCTGACCGGTTAACTGAAAACGCAATTCACTGTTGATCAGTCCAAGATGACCCGGCCCCAATACCAGAACGGCGTTGGCCTTACCGTTATGCCCCTGCGTCAACATGTTCATGCGCGCATCAATGCGCGTTTTTTCCAGTCCTTGCCGCCAGTTTTGCAACGTAAGTGAAATCCGTCCCGACAGCGGTTGTGCGGCGTAAGGCCAGCGCCAGACACCGTTATTCACCTGTATCTGCTCTGCGGTTAACTGCCATGGCAGCGAGACCAGCGGCTCATTATCGCCTTCCGCCTGTAGCGAAAGCTCTCCTTGCTGGTGCCGCCAGCTTAGCCGCATGGATACCGGCTCGGGCGTTTGTCCGGTAACCAGTTGACCGTTCAGCACGCCCTGCACCGGCGCCTGCGTTAGCGTATCCGCCAGGTCAATCTCGCCGCTCAATTGCAAACGAACGTCCCCCGCCGGCGTCGCCAGCATGCCTTCGCGTAAAATCAGGTGCTGCTGGTTCAGTTCCGTCTGAAACGCCAGTTGATCGCCTTGATAATGCAGCGTCTGTCGTTGGTTGCCATCGGTACTGAACTGCGCTCGCCCGGCGTAATCCTGCCAGGGTTGAAGCGTCAATTTTTCAATCGTGACATCCGCGGCCGGCAGACGCTTTTGCCACTGCGCCAGTCGTATGGGCGTCGTGTTGTCGTCAGATGCCAGAAGCGGCAGGCAATCGCTATTCAACGTGGCGGCATCGATATCGATCGTCCATCGTCCGGACTGCCGATACAGCTTGATATTCTGCACATCAAGCAGCGTACATTCGCCCGCACTCAGCCGGATGCCATCGCTTTGCAGCCCCCGCTCATACCAAACCGGCGATGAACGCAGCGTCAAAGACATTTCTGCGGGTAACCAGATCCCCGCAATGCGTGGCAACCACTGTGGCATAGTCCGCCACGACACGAATAACAGCAGGAGTACCAGTGCCGCGCCGGGTAATGCGTATTTTTTAATCATTAATAGAAATTATGCATTCGATGAGATCCCGCCCAAACCTGCGCCGTTTTCGGTTGCTTATGTTCTATACATTTTTTGCTCATTACGTTAACAGGTAGACTCCTTTCAGCTCACACTTGGCGCCAAAGGCGATACTTTTTTGTTACCATTTTATGATAATGTCGTTACTTATCGTTATTTTTTGTAATGTGTTTGCGCATATTCTTTCTGTCAACGTGCCGTGGATCTCGTGTGTTGCTTACAACTAGCGAGCCCCAGACAGGGACGAATAAGACAGCAACGCATCAGCAACGAGAAAGATGACAGGTATATTCATGTTAAATCAGTATCTGGATACAGCATATAAAGGATTGCTCCATGCGTAAGAACCTTCCCGTCAGTACCTACCAATACCCGCTGCATGAAAAAACCAAGCTGATGTCGGTCACCACCCCGGATAGCCACATTACTTACGCAAACAAAGATTTCATTCAGGTCAGCGGCTACCACCTGGAAGAACTGATGAATCAACCGCATAATATAATCCGACACCCGGATATGCCACCATCGGCCTTCTCTGATATGTGGAAAACGCTGCAAGCGGGTCACATCTGGACCGGCATTGTGAAAAACCGGCGCAAGAATGGCGATCACTACTGGGTCAAATCCAGTACTACCCCATTGAAAAAAGAAGGTCAATTGACCGGATACATGTCGGTGCGAACACCGGCCACGCCGGATGAAATCCAACAGGCGAAAGCACTCTACGCCGCGGTCAATGAAGGCAAACTGAAACACCGCGCGTTCCATCATGGTCTGCTGGTTTATACTGGCCCTCTGCGACTGCTAAGTATATTTAAAACCATGCCGCTACGCTGGCGCATCCGCAGTTATTGTTTACTGTTCGGCCTGATCCCCCTGATTGCCGCCTATTCCATAATGGCAACGGCCCCGCTAGCCGCTCTGCTGTTTCCGCTGTTAATCGCCTGCGGTTTTATCAGTTGCGAACTGCTGGTACGCCATGTTGCACACCCGATTGAGCAGATTCTTTCTCAGGCTATGCGTTCTGCCGCAGGTCAGGCCGACAACCTGACGCAACTCAATCGTGTGGATGAGATCGGCATGCTGATGCGTGCGGTGAATCAGTCCGGCATGAACTTCCGTACCTTTGTGGATGATGTCAGCAGTAACCTGCTCGAATTGAAAACCGCCTGTAATGAAATCGCCCAGGGCAATCAAATACTGGCTAACTGCTGTGAGCAAACAGAGGAAAACCTGCAACAGACCGCCGCATCGGTCGAACAGTTGACCGCCACCATCAAAAGTAATGCCGATGCCTCTGTACAAGCGTCAAAATACACGCGCGATGTCAATCAGGCCGTCAATTCCGGAGAGCAGGCCGTCAATCAGGTTTCCAGCACGATGGAAACCATCACGCGTTCCAGTGAGCGCATTACCGATATCATTAATGTGCTGGATAACCTGGCCTTTCAGACCAATATTCTGGCGGTGAATGCCGCGGTAGAAGCGGCTCACGCCGGCGAACAGGGGAAAAGTTTTGCCGTGGTGGCCAGCGAAGTTCGTTCTTTAGCCCAACGCAGCGCGTCCTCATCCAGCGATATTTCATCCATTATCGATGAAACGCTAAGCAGCATTCGCGTCGGTGAAGAACTGGTCTCACACACGCACAAGTCCATGAGCAACATTTTGCTTCAGGTGCAGAATGTGACCCATCTGATGAACGAGATCAGTCTGGCGACGCAGGAGCAATCTCAGGGCGTCGAATTGATCAACGATGCCGTGAATAAAATCGACGAACTGACACATCAAAATACCGCACTTGCCAGCCAATCCAACTCGGCGACCGGACACTTACAGCAGCAGATCTCCAGTATGGCTCAGGCTGTCTCGGTATTCAGCATTTCGCGTTAGCCTCTCCCGCGGGTACATGTTGTTGTGTACCCGTACCATGCAAATTTTCATCGCTATAATATACTTTGTGTCACGCAAATCTTGACTACGATGCCGTAAGCGTTTAGCGGAATAGCAGACCGGTTGCAGCCAACGCATCTGCAACTTGACGTATAACGGGTAGAGATAAAGGTCATTCAACTTGCAATATTGATGGTAAATCAAATGCACTCAGGTGATCTTCTTCACCCATTAAATTCATCTGTTCTATTTGCAAGTTATTTTTATAAGTTGATTCGCTAATTATTTCCCGGAATTAGCCGTTAATTAATTATGTACATTCCATTTTTTAACAAATTGATTTAACAAACCTCACTTCCATGCTTGCTTATACTGAAGGATTGATAAATGCGTAAGAATTACCCCGTCAGTGATATCCAGTATTTATTAGATGAGAAAGCAAAGCTGATGTCGGTAACCACTCCGGCCAGTCACATTACCTATGCAAATGACGACTTTATTGATGCCAGTGGCTACACTTTTGATGAGATTCTCAATCAACCGCATAACATTGTGCGTCATCCCGACATGCCGCCACCGGTTTTCGCCGATATGTGGTCAACGCTGAAAGCGGGCCGCATCTGGACTGCCGTCGTCAAGAACCGGCGCAAAAATGGCGATTACTACTGGGTTAAAGCCAGTTCCACCCCCTTGATGAAGGAAGGCAAAGTCACAGGTTATATGTCGGTCCGCACCCGTGTTTCTCAACAGGAAATCCGGCAGGCTGAAACGCTTTACCATGAAATAAATGAAAATAAACTAAAGTACCAACGTTTATATCAGGGTCTGCTGATTTATAAAGGCCCGCTGAAACTGCTCAGTCTGTTTAAAATAATCCCTGTCCGCTGGCGGATTAGAAGTTACATTTATTTCTTTATGCTATTTGTTTTATCTATTCTGCTGACCACGCTTCCGTTGACAACGCCGGTATTAATTTTCGCGTTAGCCATATTAGGCGGTGCTTTCATAACCAGTGAATTACTGGTTACGCATCTGGCAAGACCGCTGGAAAAAATTCTGCATCAGGCCATCAACTCCGCTTCCGGGCAGGCGGATAATAACTTCCAGCTTGATCGTGTTGATGAAGTCGGCATGTTATTACGCGCGGTTAATCAGTCTGGCATGAACTTCCGCACTTTTGTCGATGATGTAAATAGCAAACTGGCTGAACTGCGCCATGCCTGTGGCGAGATTGCCACAGACAACCATACGCTCAGCCAGCGCTGTGACGATACGGCCCAAAGTCTGCAAAATACCGCATCGTCGATGGAGCAACTCACCGCGACGATCAAAAGCAATGCCTCAGCCTCGCAGTTGGCGACACGCTGTGCGGAAGATGCCAATGTGGCTGTCGATGCCGGAGAAAAAGCCGTTAATCAGGTAACCGACACAATGGTGATGATGACCCACTCCAGTAAAGAGATCACCGATATTATCAATGTATTGGATAATCTGGCGTTCCAGACCAACATCCTCGCGCTGAATGCCGCCGTGGAAGCCGCCCATGCGGGCGAACAGGGCAAAAGTTTTGCGGTGGTTGCCGGTGAAGTGCGTACACTGGCGCAACGGAGCGCGCAGGCAGCGAAAGACATCGCGGGGATTATCGAAACCACGATTGCCAACATCAATACCAGCGACAAACTGGTGAACCATACCAGCCAGTCGATGGATAACATTCTGGCTCAGGTGCAGCAAGTCACCCAGTTGGTAAATCAAATCAGCCTGGCGACCCATGAACAATCGCAAGGGCTGGGACACATTAATGATGCGGTTAACAACATTGATGAACTGACGCGCCAGAACACCATACTGGCCAGCAACTCCAGTGCGGCCATCAGCTGCCTGGAACGGCAAATCGCCACCATGTCGGAAGCGGTTTCCGTATTCAGCATTCCTCGTTAATTTACCCGGCCTTGCGCAAACCGTTATTGCTTTGTCAGGTAACGGTTTGTCTCCGTAATATTTTCTGATAGCTTAATCTAAGGATTTTTCGGAGACATACGTGATGAAACTGGCAATCTACAGCACCAAGCAATACGACCGTAAATATTTAGAGCAGGTTAATCAAAAGTTTGGCTATGAGCTTGAATTTTTTGATTTCATGCTGACATCACGCACGGCAAAAACTGCGGCTGGCTGTCAGGCGGTATGCATTTTCGTCAATGACGACGGTAGTCGTGAAGTGTTGACTGAACTGGCACAACTGGGGGTGAAAACGCTGGCGCTGCGCTGCGCCGGTTTCAACAACGTCGATCTGGACGCGGCCAAAGAACTGGGTATCAAGGTGGTGCGCGTTCCGGCTTATTCACCGGAAGCGGTTGCCGAACACGCAGTCGGATTAATGCTGTGCCTTAACCGCCGCATCCACCGCGCTTACCAACGCACCCGTGACGCCAACTTCTCACTGGAAGGGCTGATTGGTTTCAATATGCACAATCGCACTGCCGGCATTATCGGTACGGGGAAAATCGGCATTGCCACCATGCGTATTCTGAAGGGTTTCGGTATGCGTCTGCTGGCATTCGATCCCTACCCTAACCCACAGGCGCTGGAACTGGGTGCGGAATATGTGGATCTGAAAACACTTTATGCCCGTTCCGATGTGATATCCCTGCACTGCCCGCTCACACCGGAAAACCATCACCTGCTCAATCAGGCGGCATTTTCACAAATGAAAGATGGCGTGATGATTGTCAACACCAGCCGTGGCGGATTAATTGATTCCCAGGCCGCGATTGATGCGCTGAAACAACAGAAAATTGGTGCGCTGGGTATGGACGTTTATGAGAATGAACGGGATCTGTTCTTTGCTGATAAATCGAATGACGTGATTCAGGACGATATTTTCCGTCGCCTATCCGCGTGCCATAACGTTCTGTTTACCGGACACCAGGCATTCCTGACAGAGGAAGCCTTAATAAGCATTTCTCAGACTACGCTACAGAACCTGAAAGAAATCAGCCAGGGCGAGCCCTGCGCGAATTTGCTGAATCCTTGATACGGACACATGCGCATTGGTGAATCATTTTCACCAATGCCTCTTCAGAAAGGCTGATTATCTGAAGGAACCGGAAAATGAAGATGAAATATCAATGATGCAACATCGCTATGTTGTTGCATCTGTCAGCCCGCCGGGCAGGTTCCATTCATCACCGCTCGTTCATCGCAACGCTTGCCATTCGCCAACTGGCAGGTCCCCACGCTGGCTCCGTCCAACTGTCTGGAGACGGCCATCGTTCCGCCAATCAATGTACAGTTGACATCCAACGGGGTGCTGCTTTTCAGCAACACAATCGAGCTTTTATTCTCTTCATTTAGTGCTGGCTCCTGCTTATCGATCGCCGTATTTTTTTCACCATTACTGCAACCCGCCAATAACAGTACAGCCGCAGTAAATAGCCATTGATACGATTTCATTATCTGACTCCATATCATGTGAAATGACATAGCCCGGCACAGGGCTATGTGCCGAACGAGACCTGATATATTTCAAGATGGAGAATATATTTACCACACCTTATTTTGCGGTCACACCAATAAATGCCCAAATGTGACAAAAGATCAATAGGGCACGTCGGTATGGGCTTTTGAATAAATGCGCTCATCCATCGGGCAGTTGTGGAATAGCGCCGTAATCCGTACCATACACGTCAATATTATGCAGATATCATCCAATGCATGCCGTAAACCATTTTGCCCCAGTGGTGCCCCTTTCAAAGAGCACATGTAAAAATGTCAGAGAAACAAGAAATTAATCCCAAACAACAATACAGCCTTAACAAGCTTCAGAAGCGCCTGCGTCGCAACGTCGGGGAAGCTATTGCCGATTTCAATATGATTGAGGAAGGCGACCGTATCATGGTTTGTCTGTCCGGCGGCAAGGACAGCTTCACTATGCTGGAAATTTTGCGCAACCTGCAACAGAGCGCGCCCGTCAATTTCTCGCTGGTAGCCGTTAATCTGGATCAAAAGCAGCCCGGTTTTCCTGAACATGTTCTGCCGCAGTACCTTGATAGTATTGGTGTTGAATACAAGATCGTGGAAGAAAATACTTATGGCATCGTGAAAGAAAAAATTCCAGAAGGGAAAACGACCTGTTCACTGTGCTCGCGCCTGCGTCGCGGAATTCTGTATCGCACGGCCACCGAACTGGGAGCGACGAAAATTGCACTCGGCCACCATCGTGACGATATTTTGCAGACGCTGTTCCTCAATATGTTCTACGGCGGAAAATTGAAAGGAATGCCGCCGAAACTGATGAGTGACGATGGCAAACATGTGGTGATTCGCCCATTGGCCTACTGCCGAGAGAAAGATATCGAACGCTTTGCCGAAGCGCGTCAATATCCCATCATTCCCTGCAATCTCTGCGGCTCACAACCCAATCTGCAACGCCAGGTGATCAAAGATATGCTGCGCGACTGGGATAAACGTTATCCCGGCCGCATCGAAACGATGTTCAGCGCGATGCAGAACGTCGTACCTTCCCATCTCGCCGACTATGCGCTGTTTGATTTTAAAAGCATTCATCATGACAGCGAAGTGGTTGACGGTGGCGATCTGGCTTTCGATCGCGAGGAACTGCCGCTGCAACCCGTTGGCTGGCAGCCAGAAGAGGAAGAAGAGACTCAGCCGTTGGCCCGCCTCGACATACTGGAAATAAAATAAATAAAGGAGGCGGAAACCAGGCCGGGTACTGAACAAAAAGCACAAAAAAATGCCGACGATATCGTCGGCATGGTGTGAATCAATTGTGCTATGCAGTAATTCAAAAAAGGAAGTAAGACAATATGGAGCGCAACGCCCATCGCTTGACGTTGCATTCACCTGCAAGAAGAATAGTGCCGTACTGTAATGTGAAAAATGTTGATATTGCTCAATTTAGACGTGAATTTTCAACCACCCCGGGAAGTCTGTGATAACACGCGCAATAACCATTCGTTGGGATTCATAACCATTTACTGCGTTTTAACCACCATGCAACGCCACCAACCAATACTACCAACATCAGGCAGAACATGCCGAATCCCAGCCGGGAGTCTCCTCCCGGAATTCCCCCCAGATTGACGCCAAACAGCCCGGTCAAAAAGGTCGTCGGCAGAAAAACCATCGCTAACAGCGACATAGTATAGGTTCTTCGGTTCATCGCATCTGTCATCTGGGCGGTAATTTCGTCCGACAATACGGTAGTACGTGCAATACTGGAATCCAAATCTTCCAGTCCACGTCCCAGTCTGTCGGCAATTTCCTGCATTCGGCGCCGATCGTCGTCCTGCATCCAGGGCAACCTTTCCCCGGAAAGGCGCGAAAACACATCACGCTGCGGAGTCATATAGCGTCGTAGTACAATCAACTGTTTGCGAATCAATGCCAGTTCGCCCCGCGGCGGTATTTTTTGCTCCAGTAAGTCTTCTTCCAGATCGATAATTTTCTCATGTAAATCATCAATAAATTCACTGGTATGATCGGTGAGCGACTCCGCGATCGACACCAGCCAGCTCCCACAGTCTGTCGGCCCATGCCCCTCTTTGAGATCGGTCAACACTTCATCAATGGCCAACACTTTACGCCGCCGGGTCGAAATAATGAGCTTATCGGTAATGAAAACCCGGATCGCCACCAGTTGATCCGGACGTGAATCTGCATTCAGGTTGATGCTGCGCAGGGTAATCATCGTCCCATCGCCCAGCCGGGTCACTCTGGGGCGAACACTCTCGCCGGCCAACGCATCGCGCACGCTGTCCGGCACCAGATGGGTTTCATTCAACCAGCTGGCGCTGGCGGGCAAGGTCGAATCCAGGTGCAGCCAGCAAGGCTGCTCACTGCTGGCGACATCACGATCGCCGATAGGCGCCACTCCGCCTTGTCCATCCAGTTGATAGGCATAAACAGCGCCAGAATGTTGCAACGTTTTTCCTTCAAACGATTCCATATTGGTCTCAGTGTTTCACGATATAAAGCGAGTGGCTGTATGCGACATCTTCAGGATTGGTGATTGGATAGCCTTTTACCCAGGGCTTAATCAAGCGTCCGTTAGTGTATTGATAAATGGGGGCAATAGGCGCTTCTTCCATCAGGATGTTCTCCGCCCGATTGTAATCCGCATTCAATATTTTGGCATCGGTTTGGTTGCCGGCCTCATCCAGCAAACGATCATAATCGGCGTTTTTAAACCGCGCGATATTCCCGCTGTGATGCGACGTTAATAACGACAGAAACGTAGAGGCCTCATTATAGTCCCCAACCCACGATGCCCTGATAACGTCAAAGTTACCGCTGTTACGACTGTCGATATAGGTTTGCCACTCCTGATTAGATAAACGAACCTCCACCCCCAACTTCGTTTTCCACATGGACGCAACGGCAATGGCAATTTTCTGGTGGCTTTCCGAGGTATTGTACAGCAGCGACAGTTTCATCGGCTTCCCGGGGCCATAGCCTGCCGCCGCCATCAGCGCTTTTGCCTGCGCATCCAGTTCAGCCTGAGTATATTGCTGTAACACGCTCTCTGTCGGCGTAAATCCGGCGGTAACATCCGGCGTGAAGTGATAGGCCGGTTTCTCGCCGGTCCCCAGAACCTTTTCCGCAATGATTTTCCGGTCGATGGCATAAGACAAGGCCTTACGCACCCGCGCGTCATTCGTTGGTGCGCGTTGAGTATTGAAGGCGTAATAGTAGGTTCCCAGTTGATCAGGGGTATAGACCTGACCGGGTAGTTCCTTCAGCAGTTTTTGATACAGGTTTTTAGGAAAGGATTCGGTGATATCAATATCGCCGGAAAGGTAACGTTTTGTCGCGCTTGATTCCTGATTGATGGGAACAAACGTCACTTTAGTTAACGCCGTATTGCCATGATCCCAATAATATTCATTTGGCGCCAACACCAGCTTTTCATTAACGACCCGCTGTTCCAGTTTGAACGCGCCGTTACCGACCAGATTACCCGGCTTGGTCCAGTCATTGCCGTATTTCTCGATCGTTGCCTGATGGACCGGAAAGAGACTGAAGTTGGCCAACAGGCTGACAAAGTAAGGCACCGGTCTGCCAAGCTGTACTTTGAGCGTATGGTCATTAATTGCCGTCACGCCGAGTTTATCGACTGACATTTTACCGTCGATAATCTGTTCGGCGTTCAGTATCCCCGCCAGACGGGCGAACCAGGCAAAGGGCGATGAGTTTTCCGGGGCGACTAACCGCCGCCAGCTATAAACAAAATCCTTTGCCGTGACCGGATCGCCATTTGACCAACGCGCATTTTCACGCAGGGTGAACGTGAAAGTACGGTTATCATTGGTTTGCCAGCGCAGAGCGACGCCGGGCACAATGTTGCCGTTCGCATCCTGATTGACCAGCCCTTCAAATAAATCACGCGCCACCTGCGCTTCCGGCAAACCGACGGCTTTTATCGGGTCCAGAGAAGCGGGTTCATCTTTGATATGACGCACAATTTCCTGTTTTTCGGCTAATACGGTTCCTGCCGGAACCTGCGCCGCACCGGCGCTACCTGCCAATATTGCGAGAAGCACGGCATAGCGAGCGGAATGACCATTTTGCATGATGACTTGACCCTTACCGATTAAAACGCCCGTCCGTGCGCATGAATATAATGAAATAACTAAAAAACATAATAGCCAATAAACGGCTCATGCATCTACTTGTAACCACATGTACTTATCAATACCGGTACTTGTCACGTTCCGGCTGAGAATTTCATCCCGTTGTATCACGGGTGCTATTTTCCTCCTCAGTCGCTATGATGAAAATTGGTCAATAGCAACCATGGGCTGATGAAATGGACAACCACACCATCCCTTTACGGGCTCGTCATCAACGGGGCAATCTGTCTTCTCTGGGGGAACCCTATGGCAAGTCATTGTTGGGCGCGCCCCTGCTCTACTTCCCCGCCGAATTGCCACAGGCGGGGAGCGGACTGATCGTTGCCGGTACGCATGGTGATGAAACCGCCGCGGTGATCGCCCTGTCCTGCGCTTTGCGCACGCTGTTTCCCGGCCAACGCCGTCATCACGTGGTGTTGGCCGTTAATCCCGATGGCTGTCAGTTGGGCCTGCGCGCCAACGCCAACGGCGTCGATCTCAATCGCAACTTTCCCGCGGGTAACTGGCAACCGGGGCAGACGCATTACCGCTGGAACTGCGCGGCCGATGAGCGGGATGTGGTGCTGTCCACTGGAAATACGCCGGCTTCAGAACCGGAAACAAAAGCACTGTGTGAACTTATCACGAAACTTAATCCGGCCTGGGTTGTCTCTTTTCATGAGCCTTTGGCTTGTATTGATGATCCGAAAAATTCCGAATTCGGGCAATGGCTGGCGCGGCAATTTGATTTACCGTTGGTCACCAGCGTGGGCTACGAAACGCCAGGATCGTTTGGCAGTTGGTGTGCCGATCGGGGGTTGCCGTGCATTACGGCGGAGCTGCCGCCGATTTCAGCGGATGCCGCGATTGAGGGTTATCTGAATGCCATGACCGCATTGTTGAGCCGTAATTTTTGATGATGAGCCGTCGCCAAAGCGACGTTAAAAAACGCTCCCGGCGTTTTTTTATGACGGGCTATCCTTGCCCGTCACCCTACAGGCCGTCGCTGATGCGACGTTAAAAAACGCTCCCGGCGTTTTTTTATATCAATGTTGCTAATGTTGCCCTAAACTGGGCTCGTGTTAACAACCTGTAATTAAGGACGCATACATGTCACAGAACGTACACTTTCAAGGCAATCCAGTACCGCTATCAGGGACGTTTCCCGCGAAGGGAAGCAAAGCTCCGGCTTTTACACTGGTTGGCAAAGACCTGTCAGACATCGCGCTCAGCAACTATGCTGGCAAACGTAAAATCCTGAACATTTTCCCCAGCATTGATACCGGCGTTTGTGCCACGTCCGTGCGTAAATTCAACCAATTGGGTTCTGAACTGGATAACACCGTTGTTCTGTGTATCTCTTCCGACCTGCCGTTCGCACAATCCCGTTTTTGTGGCGCGGAAGGGCTGAACAACGTGGTGGTGCTGTCCACGCTACGTGGTGCCGAGTTTAAAGAAGCCTACGGTGTCGCCATTGCCGATGGCGCGTTGAAAGGCCTGACCGCCCGCGCGGTGGTTGTTCTGGATGAGAACGACAACGTATTGCACAGCGAACTGGTGAACGAAATCACTACCGAACCCGATTATGATGCGGCGCTGGCGGTACTAAAGTAATTTCATGAAAAACATGGGGCGCGTGTTTAAATGTCGCCTGATGTAAAAAAACGGCTGCACAAGTGCAGCCGTTTTTCTTATTCATCATCCTCGCCCGCCGCTTTGCGGTGACTCAGCCCATATTCCCGCAGTTTATTGGCAATCGCCGTATGCGATACACCAAGGCGTTTAGCCAGTTTGCGTGTGCTGGGATAGGTTTGATACAGGCGGGTTAACACGGCACGTTCAAAACGTTTGCTGATATCGTCCAGCGAACCATCCAGCATTTCCTCACTGTGTGGAATATCGACCGAGAAAGCCGGCAGATCGAGATCCTGCATACGCAGCTCATAGCCTTCCAACTGCGTCAGAGCCCGATAGATGGTGTTTTTTAACTGACGCACATTGCCCGGCCAACCATACTGCGGCAAAAACTGTTGCAAGTCAGCAGCCAATCTTGGGCGAGGAATACCCTGCTCATCGGCAAAACGTGCGACGAACAGCTCGGTCAACGGCATGATGTCAGTCGGACGCTCACGTAGCGGCGGTAATGTAAGCGTCAGCACATTCAGACGATAGTAGAGATCTTCCCTGAATTCACCGCGCTGCACCATTTCCAGCAGGTTCTTCTGCGTCGCACAAATCACCCGGACATCCACGTGCATTTCATGATCTTCCCCCACACGGCGGAACGTTCCGTCATTCAGGAAACGCAGCAGCTTGGTTTGCATCTGTGCCGACATTTCTCCGACTTCATCCAGCAGCACCGACCCGCCGTTTGCCTGCTCGAAAAAGCCCTTCTTGCCTTCAAGCGCATTGGGATAAGCCCCCGGCGCATGGCCGTACAATTCACTTTCCATCACTTCATCAGGCAGCGATGCACAGTTCAACGCCAGGAACGGCTGCTTGCCCCGTGGCCCGCGTAAATGGCAAGCGCGAGCCAGCATATCTTTACCGGTTCCCGTGTCACCGACAATCAGCAACGGCGCATCCAGCATCGCCAGCTTACGCGCCTGCTCGACGACCTGCCGCATTTTGGGACTGACTGCGACAATATGTGCGAATTCATTGTCATCATTCACCGACAAATCCTGCAATTGCCGCCCCATCCGCGCCGCGGATTTCAGCATCACCAGCGCGCCGGCCGTGGTCATTTTGCCTTCGTCATCCTCCAGATGTATCGGCGTCATTTCCAGGAGAAAATCTTGCCCGCGGATCACCACGCGTTCCGTCACCGTCATGCTGCTGCGTTCCAGCCAATCCGTAACGTTATATCCCGGTATCAATGCGCCAATGGTCAGATTACGAATATTCTCGGCAGTCTGATCAAACAGCGTCAACGCTGCCGGATTAAACAGTTCGATCTTCCCGCGCATATCAAGCGAAAACACCGGCTCCGGCATCGATTCCAGCAGGGCGTTTACCGCGCGGTGCTCTCGTTCCGAGGGCATGAAGGCCACGGTACGGACATCACTGACGCCTTCAATCCGGCGAATTTCCGCCATCAATACGCGAAAGGCATCGAAATCCAGCGAGGCAAAATTAAGATAAATACGACCGATTGGCGCAATCTCAATGCCTCGCAGATCGAGATGGCGCACCGCCAGAAGATCCAACAATTCGCGGGTCAGACCGATACGGTCTTCACAAAAAACTTCCAGACGCATCAACGACTACCTTCTTCAACAGGTGCGACAAGGCTAATAGAGAGTAATAATACGCTTTCGTCTTGCACGGATGAAGTGAAGTGGCAGCAAAAGTTGACAGTCATGAAATATTTTTCCGGATCGACCATGGTGTTACCGCGTTTTTTGCAAGATTGTTTTCACTTGTCCAATCAGTTCCCGACGGAAATCACCCAGACGCGGTTTATCATCCAGCCAGGGAAGCGGACGACACAGTTCCATCGCCTTGATGCCCAGTCGCGCGGTAAGCAGGCCCGCCCCGATGCCCTGCGCCGCTCGGGCAGAGAGACGCGCCGCCAGATCCTGTGACATCCAGTCCATACCGATTTCCCGGACCAGTTCAGATGCCCCGGCAAACGCAATATTCAGCAATACCAGACGAAACAAACGGATGCGGCTGAAATAACCTAATTCAATACCGTAGAGCGTAGCGATCCGGTTGATCAACCGCAGATTGCGCCAGGCGATAAACGCCATATCCACCAGCGCCAGCGGGCTGACAGCGATCATCAGCGTGGACTCCGCCGCCGAACGGCTGATTTCCCGCCGGGCCTGACTGTCCAGCACCGGTTGAACCAGCCGGGCATACAGTTCAACCACTTCCCGATCGTTGTGAGTTTCGTGCAAGGACGCCTGCCAACGCTGCATCGCCGGATGCCCGTTATCCAGCCCGGCCTGTCGCGCCAGTTTTTCACAAAATTCGCGCCCTCGCCCAACGCCATGGCTATGCAGCAAATCCCGGGCGACATCGCGCTCTTCGGCCCGTTCACGCAATCGGTAAAGGCGCCGCCACTCAACGGCCAGCGAACCTACGCCTGCCGCCACAATCAGACTGCCCGCCGCAATGCCGCCCAGTGCGATCCAATCCTGCTGTATCCAGGCGTTATGCAACGACTGAACTCCCTGAGCCACGGCGCTGACGCCAAATAGCGTCAGGCCCGCCATGACCATCCGCCGCCACAGGCTGCGCTTCGGCCGCAGCGCCGCGCTGACAACTTCCTCGGCAATCCCCTCTTCCGGCACTTCCTCTTCACGGCTGACGGGAGCAAAACGTTCTGCCTGCTGCTCGTCAAACGCCACATTGGCACGTAACTGCGGTTGAGGTTCCGCCGGCGAAGCTTTGTCAAACGTCATTCGCGGTTTCAGTGGTTCATTCATCGCAATTTATCTCCCAATAAAAACTCCATTACCGTATCCAGTCGGATATGCGGCAACGGGGTGTCCACCGTCATTTCACGCGGACGAAACTCATCAAAATGGAATCCCTGCTCCTGCCAGAATGCTGCGCCAGGCAAGCGGGGAGGCACTTCCCCCGGATACACTGTTAACGGCTGACCATCGCTCAGACGGTTTCCCTTCAACGCCGGAATTTTTTGCCCCTGATGATCCACAACCCCACTCTGGGTGGACTGAATCGACGCAATCCCCGCGCAATCCATGCTGATCCCTTCAAAGGCGGCATTCTGCCAGGCCTCCTGCACCAGTTGCTGCAACAGTGAGACCAGATTGGCGTGCTGATCGGCAGTAATGTGATCGGATTTACTGGCAGCAAACATCAATTTGTCGATGCACGGCGAAAACAGACGTCGGAATAGCGTGCGTTTGCCATAGTGAAAACTTTGCATCAGCTGGGTCAGCGCCAGCCGCATATCGTTAAAAGCATGAATGCCGCTGTTCAGCGGTTGCAGACAGTCCACCAGCACAATCTGGCGGTCGAAACGGATAAAGTGATGTTTATAAAATCCTTTCACCACCGACTGGCAATAATACTCAAAGCGTTGACGCAGCATCCCCATGTTGGTTTTGGCATCCGCCTGCGCCAGCCTGGCTTCTCCCCATTTATCAACCTGCGGCCATGGGAAAAATTGCAAAACCGGCGCGCCGGCCAGATCGCCCGGTAGCACAAAGCGTCCCGGCTGAATGAAATGCAGACCTTCCTGTTTGCAACGCAGCAGGTAGTCCGTATAGGCCTGTGCAATGGCGGCCAGTTGGTTTTCATCAGCGGGCGCCAGCGGATCCAGCTTCTCGCACAGCGTCAGCCAGGGTCTGGCCCACTCGGCGCGTTCGCCTTGCAGCAGGCCGGACATCTGGTGCGACCAGCTGAGATACGTTTGCTCCAGCAACGGCAGATCCAATAGCCATTCTCCCGGATAATCCACAATTTCCAGATACAGCGTCGATGTATCTTTAAAATGCCGTAGCAGAGAATCATTAGAGCGATAGCGCAGTGCCAGGCGAATTTCACTCACGCCGCGCGTCGGCGTCGGCCAGTCCGGCGGCGAACCGTAGAGCGCCGCCATCCCTTCATCATAGGCAAAACGGGGAACGCCGAGATCGCGCTGCGGCACTCGCTTGGCCCCCAGCAATCGGCCTTCCCGCACGGCGGAAAACATCGGTAAATGCGCCCCGCTGTGTACGTTCAGCAGTTGATTGACAAACGCGGTAATAAAGGCGGTTTTACCGCTGCGGCTGAGTCCGGTAACGGCCAGACGTAAATGGCGATCCACACTGCGGTTAACCAGTGAGTTTAATTCGTTTTGTAATCGCTTCATTGGATAAAACCTGTCTCCTTGTTAGCGTAAAGAGCAGCTACTGACTCATCGCTTTTTTGGGCGGTAGCGGTGCGAAATACCCCACAATCAGAATAAGTATGGCGACGCCGATAAATGCGATCGCGCGGGCCAGTCCGCCGCCGCCGGCGCTATCCACCAGAAACAGTTTGATAATGGTCAGAGCCAGCAACAGCGCCCCCATAATCCAGCCGCCGCGCTGCTGACGTCGGGTCGACCATACCATGCAAACCAGCGCGGCAAGCGTCCACAGCAGCGCAAAGGTGGTCTGAACCAGACGGGAATCCCACAGCCAGTCGACCGACCACGGGATCTGCGCGTACCAGGCCAGCGCCCGGAGCAACAAGCCGTTGAGCAACCAAATGATCAAACCCCAGAGCGCCAGACGACACCGGCTTTTCCATGCGCTGCTCTGCGCCGAAGCCGATATCGCGCGTCGATACCATAGCGCTAACGCCGTTACTCCCAAAAACAGGCTGATTTCCAATGGATTCAGGAACGGCACATACGGCCACGTCAGCGAACCCCATTGTATCTGCCCATCCAGCAGATTGGCGTTCGCCAATAACGTGAACAGCGTCGCTACCAACGGCACCAGTCCGGTTTGATTATATAACGTCGCCCAGCGCGTCAGTGGCCACAGTCGGTGACGCGCCGGCAGCACCAGCGCCAATATGATTGCCGACAACAGTATGACGGTCAGTATCGGCGCGCCCTCTTCCACATCGGCTGGGATCCGGGAATACCAATACTGATCGGCCATCAGGAAAAGCCATCCAATCACCATCCAGAATAAAACAAGATGGAAGACGCGCTCTGCCAGACGGGGGATATCGCCTGTTTCACGGTAAAGCAACCGGTAAGCGACGGTAAAACTGCCGAGCCAGCACGCCCACACCGCGATCTGCTCTCCGCCATTCAACAAGGAGAACTGGCGATAATCGGCAAAAACAAGCTGCTGTAATACCGCCAGCAGCATAAAACCCCATAGCAACCAGGCGCTATGCCGCAATACCGGCCATTTCAACCGTCTTCCCGTTTCGTTCCAAAGCAAACCGGATACGGCAAACAACAGCAGGAACAGCGGACTTTGCAGTAATGCCTGTGTACGCCACGGCGGCATAAACTCGCTGCCATGCCAGAATGCATCGGTATACGCCGTCATCGCCCGTTCGACGATATAAACGAGCCAAATCAGCCACGCCATCAGCCCGAGAATGAAAAACCCCCGGCTAAATCTATTCCTGTGGCCATCCACCTGACGATAACGCGACCAGCACAGGCTGGCGCACAGTGAGGCGACGGCCAGAATCCCGAAAGTGAAAAAGGTGAAGAAAAACGATGCCGACTGCAACTCACCGGTTATGGCGGCGTATGCCACCGACGCGGCACCCAACAACAGCACGGCGGAACCACTCCGCCCCATGCGGCGCTGATTTTGATGCAGACCCGCCCACAGAATGCACAGCCCTTCCAGCATCCATATTAGCGCGGTCGATTGCCCGGTGAGGCTTAACGGCACCGCCAACGTTAGAAAACAGCCGCCCAGCGCGAAGGCAAACAGCCCCAGACGCGGCAGGCGCTTGCGTGTCAACCAGCCTAATACCAGATAGCCAAGTCCATATGCCAGCGCCGAACCGGCCGGACCATATTCCCAATGTCCGGTAATAAGATACTGCATGCCAAAACCGATCAACGGCGGGGCAAACAGCAGTACGCCATCTACGACCTGCTTGCCTACCGACTGATGTCGCAGCGAGAACAGCAGTGCGCCAACGCCAAACAGCAGAATATTGGCGATCAGAAACAGCTGACTGCTCAGGTAAAAATCTTGCTGATAATATTTCGCGCCCCAAATGGCCGCGACGCCAAAAGTAAATATCAGCCCCAGCAGATTCAATTCGCGCCAGGACTGACGGGCGCTTATCGCCAGAATCCCCAGCGACAGCAGCAGGTAGTACGAAAACAACACCACATGGTTGCCTCCTCCCTGCGACAGCAAGATCGGCGCCAGATAGCCGCCAATGCTGGCCAGCATGGCCAGACTTAACGAACGCTGTATGACCGCCAGCCCGACACTGGCTGCGCAGACCAGCAGCAATAGTGTGAACGCCAGCAGATAAGGCAGCAACAGATATAGCCGGAAAGCGCCAAATATCGTGATATACAGCGCCCCGACCGCGCCGCCTTGCAATATAAGGGCGTACAGCCGTTGCTTATGACGCAGACGCCAGCCAAAGGCCAGCAGTCCGCCGCTAATCAGCGCGGCGACGCCCAGCCGCCATTGAATCGATAGCATGTCGCGTTCAATGGTGTACCTCATCAGGTAGGCCAGACCAAAAAACAGCAATAAAATGCCGATTTTTGCCAGCGGATTACCTTGCAGCAGCCAACCGGCCAGCGAAGAAAGGATGCCTGAATGTTTTTCGACCGAGATCATCTCCCCATCCCGGGGCGCGGTATCTTGATGCGGCGACGGATCGACGGTTGTGAGTTGGTCGCTTCTTTGTGACACCGTCACTTTATTGGGATTGTCGTTATTTTCCCCGCTCACATCGGGTTCAACCTGCGTGTCTACGGTGTCCGCAGATGCTGGCGCGCGAACGGACGATGCCGGTAAAGTCGGAGTAACCGTTGGATTCAGGCGGTTTACCTGAGCAGTAAGCCGAGCCAGGCTCGCCTGTAGCTGAGCGACCGTTTGCTCTAACTGGACATTCCATTGCTGAAGGCGCGCGCTACGCTTAAACACGATCGCTACTGCGACAGGCATCACGATGAGGTAGGCCAGCACAAGCACGATACCGATCAGAAGCGTTGTATCATCCATGAAGCACCTTATTAATCATATATGAGAGGAATGATGCGGTTTTACAGGAAATGACGGTGACTCACAAATCCGGTACTGATTTCAAATCTAGTACAGAATCACCCGGTGAAAAGAAAAGCGGCATTGTTTTATCAAAGTGGCGTTGTTTTACCATAAACGACTTTACCATAAACGACTTTATCATAAACAACGTGTCATAAACGACGTCGATGTGACCCGATAACATCAACGCCGTATGACATGTATGATGCTTACAGTTGGCGAAAGCGGCTCTGGACGCCAAACGTCTCTGAGGTGACGTAGCGCTCAATACTGCGCAGCCGCTGTTCACTGGCTTTCAGTGTCGCGTCAGCATCGTTCAGTAATTGCCCCGGCGTGCGAAACGACGATTCTTGTTCATGGTAGCGTGCCGCAGGCATGGGATCGAGTATAAAACTCAGCACGATATAAGCCACTATGGTGAAAAAGAACAGGCCGAAAAACATCGATAACACCACAATGACCCGCACCAGTTTTACCGGTACGTCAAAATAGTGAGCCAGCCCGGCACACACGCCTTTGAGCATGCCTTCTTCCGGTATGCGATATAACGTTTTACCTGACCATGTATTCTTCATTACGATTTTCTCCAATCCGGGTATTCTGCATCCAGAATTTCCTCCAGCGTCTGAATTCGCTCGCGCATGCGGCGGGCGTCTTCCGTCAGTTGCGTCAGACGCTGCATGTCGCTTTGTCCGAGTTGAGCATTGTTTTGCTTACGCTGACTGTAATGTAGCCAAAGCCATATCGGTGCCACAAACAACATGAAAATGGTCAGCGGTATGGCAAGAAACAAAGCACTCATCGTGTCTCCTTAATGATTATGTTCACCGGTTTTAATACGGCTATCGCCAACCCTGACGATAGCCAGTCCGGTTATTCTGCTGGTTTAACTTTAGCTTTAAGTGCAGCCAGTTGCGCGCTGATTTCATCATCTGCTTTCAACTCGGCGAACTGCTGATCCAGCGATTTCTGTTTCCCCAGTCCGATACTTTCCGCTTCCGCCTCCATCGTATCAATCCGGCGTTCAAACTGTTCAAAACGCGCCATGGCCTCATCCAGCTTGCCGCTGTCCAGTTGGCGACGCACATCGCGGGACGAAGAGGCGGCCTGATGACGCAGCGTTAATGCCTGCTGGCGCGCGCGGGTCTCCGTCAGTTTGTTTTCCAACTCGCCGATTTCGCGTTTCATGCGATCCAGCGTTTCATCAACACTTTCCGCTTCACGCTGTAGCGTCACGATCAAATCGGTCAGTTTCTGTTTCTCAATCAGCGCGGCACGCGCCAGATCATCTTTGTCTTTTCTCAACGCCAGTTCGGCCTTATCCTGCCATTGCGCCTGCTGAGACTGAGCCTGATCAATACGACGGGCAATCTGTTTCTTTTCTGCCAGCGCCCGTGCGGAGGTAGAACGAACCTCAACCAGCGTGTCTTCCATTTCCTGAATCATCAGCCGAACCAACTTCTGTGGATCTTCCGCTTTATCCAGCAATGAATTGATGTTGGCGTTAACGATGTCGGCAAAACGAGAAAAAATACCCATAATCCAATCCTCTTAATGATTTCCGGCGTCTGTATTACGCCTGATTTATGATCGCGACCAGTCATTGCCCGATTGCGATATCACTGTTGCTCTTCAATAAAGACATATCAATAAGCGTGCCAATGTTTATCCATTTATAACCTATTGAAAATAAAGCACGAATAATTTTGACTATTTTCCAATACCCGCTAAATTAGTCAAATACGCTAACTGTTAGTAAAAATTACACGGTGCAACGCGATGGGACAGGAAAAAGAGAACTTACTGGGGGAAGCCAACAACTTTATTGAAGTGCTGGAACAGGTTTCACAGCTAGCGCAGCTCAATAAACCCGTGCTGGTGATTGGCGAGCGCGGCACCGGTAAAGAGCTGATTGCCAGTCGGTTACACTACCTCTCGCCCCGTTGGCAAGGGCCATTTGTTTCGCTGAACTGCGCGGCCTTAAATGAGAATCTGCTGGATTCCGAGCTATTCGGTCATGAAGCCGGGGCGTTTACCGGGGCGCAAAAGCGTCATCTGGGTCGGTTCGAGCGCGCCGATGGCGGGACGTTGTTTCTGGATGAGTTGGCTACCGCGCCGATGCTGGTACAGGAAAAGCTGCTGCGGGTGATCGAATATGGCGTGCTGGAGCGCGTCGGCGGCGGGCAGGCCCTACAGGTCGATGTACGGTTGATCTGCGCCACCAATGATGACCTGCCTGCGTTGGCCGCCAGTGGAAAATTCCGTGCCGACCTGCTGGATCGACTGGCATTCGACGTGGTCCAGCTACCGCCATTGCGAGAACGTCAGCAAGATATCATGTTGTTGGCGGAGCATTTTGCGATTCAGATGTGCCGTGAACTGCGATTACCGCTCTTTCCCGGTTTCACTCCGCGCGCCCGCGAGACACTACTGAACTATGGCTGGCCGGGTAACATCCGTGAACTGAAAAATGTTGTGGAACGCTCCGTTTACCGTCATGGCAGCAGCGACAGCGCGCTGGATACCATTATTCTCAACCCGTTTCAGAAATCGGCATCGGCTAGTCCGGTGTCCCCCGCGTCGGCACATCGCCTTGAGGATGAATTGCCGGATTTACCGCTGGATATGAAACAATGGCAACTCACTCAGGAAAAAGCGCTTATCGAACGGGCATTAAATCAGGCGCGCTTTAATCAGCGTAAGGCCGCGGAACTGCTGGGGCTAACCTATCATCAGCTACGTGGCTTATTGAAAAAACATGCCATCACAATCAATGAATGAAAAAACCAGAAATTATCTTAAAATTATTGATTTTATTAATTATTTTATATGAAAGGGAAATAAAACCAGGCATTCGGCGCGCAAAAAAAAAAGCCAGCACGCAGGCTGGCTAAAATAATACTGGAAGCAATGTGAGCAATGTCGTGCTCTCCTTCAGTGCCTGCATAGAAGCAACTGCTGAAGTGCGAAAATGATGATAATGGTTATCAGTATCATCTGTAAAGCACTTTGTTGAGAATTTTTCTCATTTCCATACGAAGTATGGGGTTCCTCCTGCTTTTTCCACATTGCTCTTTTATCGTTTTTTTAGCGTCCGCGGCGCGTATTTTTGCACGAAATCGTCCCAGTGATCGGCCAGCAACCCCAAATGCTGCAACTCGGTATCCAGCGTTGGTGCGGAACGGCCGCTGTTTCTCAGCATCATTTCAAACTGATCGAGCATATCGACAACACTGCACGCGCTGCCGGCGATCGATAACACCCGGGACATTTCGACCTGAGACGGATATGTCCCCTGTTTCAACGCCTCAATATCACTCTGCACCGCGTCGGCATATTTTTCGTCGCCCAAACCGGAAGCAAGCAAAAACTCCGCGTTAGCCGCCCCCAGCCGTATACTGTCTCGCCGCGACACCAGCTCACTAATGTAGTTATCAATTATTTCTGCCGCCTGGGACTGATACGCTTCGATGATAAACCTCACTTTGATGAAAGTGAGCATCTCTTTCTTCATGGCTATATCGAAAGCCTCTATCATTCCCGTCTTTTCATCGTTCAGCGAACTTGAAAAGGCATCGTGTATGGCATTGGCAAGTTCCGTAACCGGGGCTTTCGTTCCTTCTATCGCTAAAATAAAAAAGGAAATGGCCAGCTCAGAGACATCATCCAACGAAGCGGAAAGCGAGGTATCTTTTATCTGTTTTATCTTCTCATTTTTCGCGTTAATTTCTTCTTCGGTTAACACCGGTAGTGGATTACGCTGATCCCTGCCAGCTTCATTCTCGATGCAACCCGTATTTTCATCTGAAAATTCAATGGCCTCGAATGTTGCCATGACCGCGTCGGCGTTTAAATCTGTGGAGAGTTCGGTAACATTTTCCGTCTCACGCGAAAATTCGATGTCAAAGGTACGATGGGGCCTGGTGCTGTCCATCCAGAATCACTCCATTTTTCAGACAAAGTCTTAGCTATAACGGCACCTTTCCCGCATAACTTAGCCCGTTATCCGTCATTATGATGATAAAATGCTTCCACCATGATCCAGGACAATAATTCGCAATAAGCAATATCATCGGTTGGAAAGTCGCCAGATGCATACAACACAGTGGGGAGGACGGTGAGAGTGCGGTACACTCTGTGTATTACGCCTTGACTGAAAAACCCGTATGTCTGGAAAATTTTGTTTTGCACTGGCATTCGTCTGGCTGGCTTTGCCGGCGCTGGCGGCTCCGCCCTCTCCGCTTACGCCTGCAACACCGCTGGAGTCTATTCGCCAAAGCGGTTTCGTTTATTGCGTGAATGACGTGCTGAACACGTTCAACCCACAGATGGCGCGCAGCGGCGTCACCATTGATACACTGGCGGCGCAGCTGTACGATCGCTTGCTGGACGTCGATCCCTATACTTACCGCCTGATGCCGGAACTCGCTCAGCGTTGGGAAGTGCTGGACAATGGCTCCGCCTACCGGTTTTATCTGCATCATAACGTGCCGTTCCAAACCACGGCCTGGTTCAGTCCGACCCGCAATATGAATGCCGATGACGTGGTATTCAGTTTTCAACGCATGCTGGATAAAAAACACCCTTATCATGATATCAACGGCGGCGACTATCCCTATTTCGACAGTCTACAGTTTGCCGATTCAGTACAAAGCATTCGTAAACTGGGTGAATATACGGTAGAGATCCGCCTCAACAGCCCGGACGCGTCTTTCCTGTGGCATCTGGCCACGCATTATGCGCCGATCCTGTCTGCCGAATATGCACAAGCGCTGGCAAAAAACGACAAACAGGAATTGATCGATCGGGAGCCCGTGGGAACCGGCCCGTATCGGCTCAACGAATACCGCAACGGACAATATATCCGTCTGACACGCAATGACGCCTACTGGCGTGGTCAGCCCCGAATGTCGCAGGTCGTCGTTGATCTGGGAACCGGGGGCACGGGCCGATTATCCAAACTGTTGACCGGCGAATGTGATGTGCTTGCCTACCCCGCCGCCAGCCAGTTGACCATCCTGCGGAACGATCCCCGTCTGCGGCTATCGCTGCGTCCCGGAATGAATGTCGCTTATCTCGCATTTAACGTGCGCAAACCCCCGCTGGACAACCGCCGGGTTCGTGAAGCGATCGCGCTGGCGATTAACAATGACCGACTCATGCAGTCCATTTATTACGGCACCGCGGAAACGGCCGCATCGATCCTGCCGCGCGCATCCTGGGCGTATGACAATGAATCGCAGATAACCGAATACAATCCGGAAAAATCCCGCCGGATTTTGCAGGATTTAGGCATGACCGGCCTCAGCCTGCGCCTGTGGGTGCCCAGCGCATCGCAATCCTATAACCCCAGTCCGCTGAAAACCGCCGAACTGATTCAGGCCGATCTGGCGCAGGTCGGCATACAGGTCACCATCGTGCCGGTGGAAGGCCGTTTTCAGGAAGCAAGGCTGATGGAACAAAGCCACGACTTAACGCTGGCCGGCTGGGCAACCGACAGTAATGACCCGGACAGTTTTTTCCGTCCGCTGTTAAGCTGTGCGGCTATTCGTTCCCAGACCAACTATGCTCACTGGTGTGACCCGACGTTTGATGAAGTGTTGCAAAATGCCTTGTCTTCACAGCAACTGTCAAAACGTATTGAATATTATCAACAGGCGCAGCAGATCCTGGCGAAGCAGCTTCCCGTGTTGCCGCTCGCCTCCTCACTGCGTTTGCTGGCCTATCGTTACGATATGAAAGGCCTGGTGCTCAGCCCGTTCGGTAACGCCTCCTTTGCGGGCGTGTTCCGGGAGCCGCCTCAGGCCGAGAAGCCACAAACACCTTCTTCACAGGAAGCCGTTGAAGGAGAACAACCGTGATTATCTTTACGCTGCGTCGGCTGGTGTTGTTGCTGGTGACGCTGTTCCTGCTAACGCTGGTGGGATTCAGCCTGAGCTACTACACGCCGAATGCCCCGCTCAATGGCGCGGCACTGTTTGACGCTTATCGATTTTATCTTTCCAGCCTGTTACAGGCCGATTTCGGCCGTTCCAGCATCAATGGTCAGGCGATTAGCGAGCAGTTGAAAGACGTCTTCCCTGCCACAATCGAACTCTGCTTATTGGCATTTATACTGTCGTTGATGATCGGCATCCCGCTGGGCATCACCGCTGGCGTGATGCAGAACCGCGGACCGGATATCGTGATCAGTACGCTGGCGCTCATCGGCTTTTCGCTGCCGGTTTTCTGGCTGGCGCTGCTGTTCACGCTGTTTTTCTCTCTGTATCTCGGCTGGTTGCCGGTTTCCGGGCGTTTCGATCTGCTCTATCAGGTCAAGTCCGTCACCGGGTTTGCGCTGATTGACGCCTGGCTGTCTGATTCGCCGTATCGCGTTGAAATGATGATCAGCGCGATTCGCCACCTGATTCTTCCCATCACCGTACTCGCCGTGGGGCCGACAACCGAAGTGATCCGATTGATGCGCGTCAGCACCACCGAAGTGATTGGCAAAAACTATATCAAGGCCGCCGCCACCCGCGGTTTATCAAAGCTGACCATCATTCGTCGTCATGTACTGCACAACGCGCTGCCGCCGATTATGCCCAAACTGGGGTTGCAGTTTTCCACCATGCTGACGCTCACCATCATTACTGAGGTCGTGTTTAGCTGGCCGGGATTGGGACGCTGGCTGGTCAACGCCATTCGCCAGCAGGATTACGCGGCTATTTCGGCAGGCGTGATGGTGGTCGGTTCGATGGTCATCACCGTTAATGTCCTGTCTGATATCTGGGGAGCGATGACAAACCCGCTGAAGCATAAGGAATGGTATGCCCTTCGATAACGTTTACAGCGAAAAACGCTTACCCAGCCGGCTGGGAGACACCTGGCGGGTATTCTATCGGGATACGCTGGCGATGATCGGCTTTTACAGCTTTCTCATCCTGCTCGGCCTGTGCCTGTTTGGAAAATTACTGACGCCTTATGAAGTGGACCAGCAGTTTCTCGGTTATCAGCTGCTGCCCCCGTCCTGGTCGCACTATGGCGAGGTCTCTTTCTTCCTCGGTACTGACGATCTGGGCCGCGATCAGCTTAGCCGTCTGCTCAGCGGTGCGGCGCCAACGGTAGGATCGGCATTGATTGTCACCTATGCCGCGGCGCTATTTGGCATCGTACTGGGCGTCATTGCCGGCGTGACCCACGGCCTGCGCTCCGCGATGCTCAACCATATTCTTGATACGCTGTTATCCATCCCCTCGTTGCTGCTGGCGATTGTGGTGATTGCGTTTATCGGCCCCCAGCTCGAACACGCGATGCTGGCTGTCTGGCTGGCGCTGTTGCCCCGCATGGTGCGAACAATCTATAGCGCCGTGCATGATGAGATGAATAAAGAGTATGTCATCGCCGCCCGGCTGGATGGCGCTTCAACCCGCTATATTATCTGGTATGTTGTTTTGCCCAATATTGCCGCGCTGCTGGCTTCAGAGTTCACACGCGCATTGTCTATTGCCATTTTGGATATTGCCGCATTAGGTTTTCTCGATCTGGGCGCACAGCTTCCTACCACGGAATGGGGGGCGATGCTCGGCAATTCGCTGGAGCTGGTGTATGCCGCGCCGTGGACCGTCATGTTGCCCGGCGGCGCCATTGCCCTGAGCGTATTGATCGTTAACCTGCTTGGGGATGGCATTCGCCGCGCCCTGATCGCAGAAACGGAATAATGGCGGAGACGAAATTATGCCACTACTTGATATTCGTAATCTGACCATCGAATTCCTGACCTCGGACGGCGCAGTCAAAGCCGTTGACCGGGTCAGCATGACGCTGAACGAAGGGGAAATCCGCGGGCTGGTGGGCGAGTCAGGCTCAGGTAAAAGTTTGATTGCCAAAGCCATCTGCGGGATTACCAAAGATAACTGGCGGGTGACGGCCGACCGTTTCCGTTTTGACGATATCGACCTGCTGCAACTGTCGGCGCGCGAACGGCGCAAGCTGGTGGGACATAACGTCTCTATGATTTTTCAGGAACCGCAGTCCTGTCTCGATCCGTCCGAAAGCATTGGGCGACAACTGCTACAAGCCGTCCCCGGCTGGACATACAAAGGCCGCTGGTGGCAGCGCTTCAACTGGCGTAAACGCCGGGCTATCGAGCTGCTGCACCGTGTCGGCATTAAAGATCACAAAGACATTATGGGCAGCTATCCCTACGAACTGAGCGACGGTGAATGCCAGAAAGTGATGATCGCCATTGCGCTGGCGAACCAGCCTCGTCTGCTGATTGCCGATGAACCCACCAACGCGATGGAATCGACCACGCAGGCGCAGATTTTCCGTTTGCTGTCGCGCCTGAATCAGAATAACAACACCACCATTCTGCTGATTAGCCACGACCTGCAAACCATGAGCAAATGGGCCGACAGAATCAATGTGCTGTACTGCGGCCAGACGGTGGAAAGCGCGACCAGCGAAGACCTGATTACCGCGCCGCACCACCCATATACGCAGGCGTTGATTCGGGCGATGCCGGATTTTGGCCGCTCATTACCCCATAAAAGTCGTCTGAATACGCTGCCGGGAGCGATCCCTTCGCTGGAACATTTGCCGGTAGGTTGCCGTCTGGGGCCTCGCTGCCCTTATTCACAGAAACAATGTATGCAAACGCCACTGCTGCTTTCCGTTAAAAACCATTTGTACGCCTGCCACTTTCCGCTCAACATGGAGGAATCCTGATGGTTGAAATGCTGTTTGAGGCGCGTAATCTGACCAAGACATTTCGTTATCGGACGGGGTTATTTCGCCGTCAGCATGTTGAAGCGGTGAAATCGGTCAGCTTTACCCTGCGTGAACGCCAGACGCTGGCGATTATCGGTGAAAACGGTTCGGGGAAATCGACGCTGGCCAAAATGTTGTCGGGCATGATCCCGCCGACGTCAGGCGAGTTGCTGATCGACGATCATCCTTTGCTTTATGGTGATTATCGCTACCGCAGCCAACGTATCCGGATGATTTTTCAGGATGCGGGCAATGCGCTCAATCCGCGCCAGCGAATTGGTCAACTGTTGGACGTGCCGCTGCGGTTGAATACCGATCTCAGCGCGGAAGCGCGTGAAAAAGCCATCAACCAAACGCTACAACAGGTTGGGCTGCGTCCTGACCACGCCTACTACTACCCGCATGCGCTGGCTCCCGGTCAGAAACAGCGTGTCGGTCTGGCCCGCGCGCTGATTCTGCAACCTAAAGTCATCGTCGCGGATGAAGCGCTGGCCTCGCTGGATATGTCTATGCGGTCACAAATTATCAATCTGATGCTGGAACTCCAGGAAAAGCACGGTATCTCTTATATTTATGTCACCCAGCATCTGGGGATGATGAAGCACATCAGCGATCAGATTCTGGTGATGCACGCCGGTGAGGTGGTCGAACGCGGCAGTACCGCGGAAGTGCTGGCTTCGCCGCTTCACGACCTGACCAAACGCCTGATAGCCAGCCACTTTGGTGAGGCGCTGAGCGCCGATGCCTGGCGACGCGATGGCGCGCAATTTTGAGTATGAAGGACGGCGAAACTGCTCGGAGTACCCCAATCGGCTTCAGGCATGGTAGAATCGCCCGGTTTATTCATCTCGATCATCATTAACTGCTTATTTTAATTGCTGATGATCGCAGCAACAATGATCACAAGGATTACTGCTATGGGTTTTCTTACCGGTAAGCGCATTCTGGTAACTGGTGTTGCCAGTAACCGCTCCATTGCATTCGGTATCGCGCAGGCGATGCACCGCGAAGGTGCTGAACTGGCGTTCACGTATCAGAACGATAAACTGAAATCTCGCGTTGAAGGCTTCGCCAGCGAACTGGGATCAAACATTGTCCTGCCATGTGATGTCGCGGAAGATGCAAGCATTGAAGCGCTGTTTGTTGAACTGGCTAAAGTATGGCCGAACTTTGATGGCTTTGTTCACTCCATCGCTTATGCGCCGGGCGATCAGCTTGACGGTGACTATGTTGATGCCGTCACCCGCGAAGGTTTTGGCGTTGCTCACGATATCAGTTCTTACAGCTTCGTTGCGATGGCGAAAGCCTGTCGTAAAATGCTGAACCCGAATTCAGCGCTGGTTACCCTGACCTATCTGGGCGCAGAACGTGCCATCCCCAACTACAACGTCATGGGTCTGGCAAAAGCCTCTCTGGAAGCGAACGTTCGCTACATGGCAAATGCCATGGGCGCGCAGGGCGTGCGTGTTAACGCCATTTCCGCCGGCCCGATCCGTACACTGGCCGCATCCGGCATTAAAAACTTCAAGAAGATGCTGTCTCACTGTGAAGCCGTTACGCCAATCCGCCGTGTTGTGACCATCGAGGACGTCGGTAACTCCGCCGCCTTCCTGTGTTCCGATCTGGCCGCCGGGATCTCTGGCGAAGTTCTGCATGTCGATGGCGGTTTCAATATCGCCGCGATGAACGAGCTGGAACTGGATTAACAGGCTCTTCTGCCGTCTATGCCCCACCTCGCATGTGGGGCATTGTTTTTCTCTATCCCCTATCGTGTGCTTGCGCTCCGCCTAACCGGCACGGGTGAGTACATACGTATCGTCCAGTTGTTCAAAATCATAATGACGCTGAGAAGAGAGGATAATCTCTTTCTTTTTGGTGACAAAAATTGCTTCTATTTCCGGTTTGCTGCGTAAATAGTCAATGCCGGCCTCCATCCCCATGCCATAAAGCAAGGTGGTGTAAATATCACCGTCGATGGAGTCGTCCGAGATAATGGTGACGCTATGCAGTTCATTATCCAGCGGATATCCGGTTTCCGGATTTAAAATATGGTGATACACCTGACCATCAACGGTAAAAAAACGCTCATAAATACCGGAAGTCACCACAGACTTATTAATCACCCGAATCACGCCAAGCAAACTGCCTCTGCCCGCGAATGGCTTTTGCAACCCCACGCACCATTGGCCCTGCGGCAATGAACGGCCGATAGCCAGTACATTGCCGCCAAGATTGATCACCGCGTGATCAACGCCGTGCTGATACAGCAAATCTCTGATGAGATCCGCCATGTATCCCTTGGCGATAGCGCCCAAATCGATTTCCATTCCCGCGCTTTGCAGCAAAACGGCGCCGTCATCCTCGTTAAGCATGATGCGTTCGGGACGGGTCAACTCAAGCGCCCGCGCGATTTTTCCCGCATCAGGCACCGCACAACCGCTGAACCCTATTTTCCACAGTTTCACCACAGGGCCGATGGCAACATTAAAGCAACTGCCCTCCATCAGGCTGACCGCCTTAGCCTGTTTGATAAGACTAAAGACAACAGGACTGACCGTCTCGTAATTTTGCCCCGCCGCATGATTAATACGCATCACTTCTGACTGCGGACGATTGACGGTCAAACGATCTTCAAGCTGTTTGATGTAGTGAAATACCCGTTTAACCAACATTTCATCATGAACAAACAGATTCAATACGATCGGACTGCCCATCAGGTGCGCGGTATAGGAATAGATATCGTTTACAGATTTCATGATAAATAAATCAACGTGGCAGGGATGATTGCCGCATGGGAGGAAAGAACGTATCAGCGAGGCGCCCCTTCGGGCGCGCCCCCTGTTTTACGATTAAGGCGTGCAAACGTCACGATGCGGCTCTGAGCGGGACTTCCGTCTCCTCAAAATCCGCCGACGATTGCGCATAGCCAGCCGCCTGCATACCGGCTCGAATACCGAAAATAATGATATCCGCCACGGCATTCCCGCCAATGCGGTTGGCGCCATGAATCCCGCCGACCACCTCACCAGCGGCGTAGGCGCCGGAAATGACCTGTTTACGGCCATTCAGAACTTCGGAACTGGAATTGATCGTCACGCCCCCCATGGTATGGTGAACGCCGGGCGCAACTTTGATGGCATAAAAAGGCGCACAGTCGAGCGGATCGCGCATACCGGTGGTTCTGCCGAAATCGTCGTCGCGCTTGCGGTTGACGAAAACATTGTATCTGTCGATTGTCTGTTGCAACGTCGCCAGATCGATCTCCAGCTTTTCCGCCAGTTCCGCGATATCCTCACCGCGCACGGTTAATCCTTGCGATACGTATTCCTCCACCGCTTTGTTTCGGCTGCGCACCCGTTGATCGAACAGAATATAGGCGTACTTTTCCGGCAGGCCAACAATGGCCGAGGAGACCTTGTCGCGGGTAGCCAATTCATTGAAGAATCTTTCGCCCCGCGCTGAAATCAGAATGGCGCCGCCACCGCGGATAGATTCAGAGATTAAATAAGAGGTGGTCTGTTCTACCGTCGGATGCGTTTGGATTTCGCCCATATCAACGGTATCCGCGCCTATTTTCTCCAACAGGCGAATGCCGCCGCCGGTTGCGCCCCTGTGGTTCGTCGTCACGAAGCCATCCAAATCCGGCCGGTATTTAACCACCATCGACGCATTGGCGCTGAATCCGCCCGTCGCGACGATAACGGCTTTTGCCGGAATGGTTTTCTCTTCGTTCTCATCATTAATAATACGAACGCCCGTTACCTTGCCATGTTCCTGAAGAATTTCCGTCACCGCGGTATCCAGCATGACATCAATATTCAGTTTATTGATATTTTTCACCAGACCGCTAATCAAGTAACCGCCGACCGCCGCGCCACTGGCAGGCCGATGGGTTCTGTCAACGCTCATCCCGCCGGTGGTGGTAATGTCGCTCAGCTCAATATCATGTTCGGCAAGCCAGTCAATCGCCACGGCAGCATGCTCAACGAAATATTTCACCAGCGATGGATTATTTTTGTGCTTACCGCTTTTCAGCGTTTCGTTGTAGAAAAGCGCCGCACTATCCTCGATACCTTTGATTTTTTGGAAAACCGTCCCGGCCGCATTCATGCCGGCCGATGCCTTGATGGTATTGCCGCCGATAGACGGCATCTTTTCGATGATGATGACGTTGGCGCCCGCTTCACTGGCCTGAATCGCTGCCGCCAGCCCCGCGCCGCCGCTGCCAATAACCACCACATCGACCTCCCGAGCCGCATCAGGATTACCGCCCTCATCTAAAATGGCTTCCTTGCAGGATTTTACCATCGCTTTGGTAACGGCTTTTTTAATCGCTTCACTTTGCGTTGTCGCACCGGTTACCGCATCGACATGCGGGGTATTGGCGTCTAAAATCCGGCGCTTGATTACGTCAAAACTGATTAACAGCGATGCATCAATTCCGGCGTTATCCTCCAGCTCAATATTTTTGATCCGATCGGACGCAAAGCTGACAGTCATCCTCAGCTCGCCGTTTTCATCCTGCAATTTTTCCTGGTACACCCCGGCTTTGAATTTCTTCCCTGTTAAATTCACCTCCCGAATCATCGCTTCGACTAACGAAAAACGCCATAAGGGTTCGGGGATCATTAATGCTTCGCGTCTATCGCTATCAATATAAAGCTCGATATTTTGCTGCCCGGCAATCCGATCGGTCCAGTCAGGATACGCAATGCAGCCTCTGCCGACAGCGATCAGGTCATAGCCATTTTCCAGCGCCGTTTCCGCATCCGCTTTATTCACAATATCACCAACGCCGATTACCGGGATTTTGGCAAGTATTGGCGATCGCCGGGCGATATATTTTTTAATCAACGGGGTAGGATCATCAACATCAACCAATGACGGACGCAGAATATTCCCCATAGAAAAGTGGACATAATCCAACCCTTTCTCCGCCAATTTTTCTAACAGATATAACGTATCGTCAAAACGAATACCGGGTACTTCTATTTCTTCCGGGGAGAAGCGATAACCGATAATAAACGACCGATCCGCATATTTATTTACCATTTCATGAGTGATGTTCAGAATAGCCAAAGGGAATTTAGCCCGATTCTCTCGACTTCCGCCCCATTTATCGGTGCGTTGATTTGAATTGGGGGAATAGAATTGCTGAATCAGATAAGTATTGGCGCCGTGAATTTCCACGCCGTCAAAACCGGCCTGAATGGCCCGGTATACCGCATCGCCAAATTTCCTGATCATCCCCTCGACATCGTCGCCCGTCAGCGCGATCGGCGTTACCGCCCCGGATCTGGGGGCCGCCAGCGCGCTGGGGGCGACCGGAGCGGCACCGCCGATAAACCGGGGCTCCACCATCCGTCCTCCGTGATAAATCTGCAACACCGCTTTCGAGCCCTTTGCTTTAATCACAGCCGCGATCCTGGCCAGCCCCGCGATTTTATCGTCTTTATCGATGCCTATCGCACCGGGGAAAGCCAGCCCCTTATCGTCAATAAAACAGCATTCCACTATCACCGTACCGATACTGCCCGCCCGGTATTCATAATATTCGATTAGTTCTTTGGTCACGCTGCCGTCGAAGAACCCGCTACAGGTGGTCATCGGCGCCATGAATACTCTATTTTTCAGCGTGACGCCGTTGGGTAATGTGAAAGATTTTAACAACCGAAGGTTAATATCCGTCATGGTGAACACTCCACTTTAAAATAAAAAACTTTGCTTAAAAATAAATCACAATAAAGCCATGGTCTTTTTTTTATTTGTTCTACGCTCTAAAATGACGGGCATATTGGCTCATGTTATTACTTACTGAGTATGTGTTTTTTTTAATGTAATAATACGTTTTTTTAATATTTTAACTGCCGGATATAAATACAAATAATAAGGTTATTGGCGATAACTGTTTTTAATATTAACATTACACCCTGTTATTAACATCTCCGTATCCTGCGGAGAAATTAAATCATAATTAATTAAGCTTTATATAACAGATGGTGGAATGAACAGGCGATGGCGATGATTTGGCGGCGGTAATCATGCGGGCATTATCGTCCGCGATGCTTTTAATACTACCTATTGTGGGGTATTACGTCTGGCTGATGGGGTTTCGTTACCTCACGGCAGGACAGCCCGTCGCAACGGGCCGTCCTGGTCGTTTCTCTTTTTCTATTCGCGTTCAAACACCGTGGTACGCACGCCGTTGACGTACAGAGTACGGCATTCTCCGGCTGGCAGGCGAATGTCCGCTTGTCGCCATGCGGGTTGGAATTGGCCTGCCGAAGTAAAGTTGACATCAATACGCTGACTGTCGCTGCGGATTTCCCAACGTAGCCACAGCGCTTTACCCTGTTGCCATCCCCAGGTTTCACCATCGTCTTCAAACAGCAAGCCGCTATCTTTACCCGTACCAACCGGCGGGAACAGCAAAAACTCCCGGCGATCGTCCTCGGTATGGCTGACAAATGCGGTGCGCCCCGACAGCGGAAGCATCGCCCCTGCCCGCACCAGCAAGGGAAGGCGCTCCAGCGGCGCTTCAAGCGTCACGGTTTGTCCCCCCATGAACCACTGACCGGAGTAAAAGTCATACCATCCCGACTCGTTGGCGGGCAGATACACCGTTCTTTGCCGTTGCGCCGGTTCAACCACGCTGGCGACCAGAACATCCCGGCCCAGCATGAAGTCGTCCGTTTCTGCAAACGTCGCTTCATCCTGCTCGTGATCAAGAAACGTTGGTCGCAGCATCGGCTCGTCGTCAGCGCTGGCCTGCCACAGCAGCGTATAGAAATACGGCAACATACGGTAGCGAAGTTCAATCGCACTGCGCACTGCCGGGGTGACGGACGGATACATCCACGGTTCGTTGACCGTTTGATCGTCATTCCAGGAGTGAATGGTAAAACGCGGGTGCATCACCCCATTCTGAACCCAGCGAACAAACAGTTCCGCATCTGGCTTATCGCCGGAAAAACCGCCCACATCATGCCCGACATTGTACAAACCAGACAGACTCATCCCTACGCCCATACGGATGTTGTAGCGCAGCGTCTGCCAACTAGTACGGTTATCACCGCTCCAGGTCTGAACATAGCGTTGCATACCGGCACAGCCGGAGCGGGAAATCAGATAAGGACGTAGCGCGGGAGCAAACCGTTGCTGTGCTTCCATCGATGCCCGCATCATCAGCAGCGGCATCAACGGCCGGATATGCTTAATCGGGATGGGGTCGCCAAAACCATGACAGCGCGCTTCGCCATCCCAGACTTCATATTCATTATTGTCGTTCCAGGTCGAATCAATCCCTTTTTGCAACAATTGGCTGGTCACATTGTCTTGCCACCAGGCCACGGTCTCCGGATTGGTGAAATCAAGGTGCGACCCTTCATCATCCCAAAAGCTTGAACGTTCCGGGGCATCCGACTCCGAGTCATGGATGAATAACCCCAGCGCCTCTACTTCCTCATATCGGGGATGGTCCTGCAACAGACAAGGTTTGATATTCGCCGCCAGCTTCAGACCCGCATCATGGAAAGCCTGAGACATCACTTCCGGCTGTGGCACCTTGTCATAATTCCAGTTAAAGACGTAGCGCTTGTTGTTGATGGAGGTATAGCCGGAAGAAAGCTGAAAAGAATCACACGGAATATCATGCTCGCGGCATAAAGCGATAAATTTCATCAACTGCTGCTGCGCATCGGGCGCATCCGTATAATGCATCGTGGAACCGCTGTAACCCAGGCTCCACTTAGGACCGAACAGCGTTTTACCCGTGAGGCGCACAAAGGCTTTTGTCACGTCCAGTACGCGCGGCCCGATAAACAGATAGTAATCCAGGTCTCCGGCCTCGGCCTGATAACGCCGATAAGCCTGATGGTAGTTATCAATTTCGTTCCCCAGATCCAGCCACGTACTGCTCAGATTGTCATAAAACAGACCAAAGCTGACATCGTTACGCCGGGTAATGGTGAACGGGATATGTTTATATAAAGGATCGGTCGCCGCGGCGTTATACCCCATCGCATCCAGGTTTCTGAATTCAAAGCGGCGCCCGGTGCGCTCAAGATCGCCCGCCTTTTCGCCCAGACCATAATAGCGTTCCGTTGGGAAACGGCGCTGATAGTGCGCCACGCCATCACCATGAGGATTAAGCAGATAGGCGCTGGTCGCCCGATCGGCGGCCAACATCTGCCATGCTCCGCGCTCATCAAGATATTCCCACGACAGCCACAGCGGCTGATGGATCGTCACTCGCAGACGATCCGTGCTGACGCGTAATCCGCCTTCATGCTCCTCCAGCGAAAAACCCGGCAGGCTGAACCCGTCACAGCTTTCCCGGTTGCGCCCGGCAAAGGGAACATCCTGTTGCGGCGCAATGCTCCAGGTCTGTTTTAATTGCAGATCCCCGTTCTGTTTGATCAACACCCGCCCCAGCCCTGATTCTAAAATGTACAGGCGAAAAATGTGCTTCTCATCAACGAGCAGTTCGACATATTCCGGGGTTTGATGGTGAAACACCCAATTTTTCAGCGTTTTCATACAGCGTCCTTTTCAGGAATGATTTAAGCAAAAGTGAAATTACAGCGACCGCGTTTTCTGGCGACGTTCAGCAATAAAAGCAATCAGGAAAACCGCGCCGATCAGATCGAAAAATCCCATGGCGACAAACAGCGGATTGAAACCAATTTTGTCCGCCGTTACGCCAATCAGCAAAGAAAACAAGAAACTGGCGATCCAGGCGAAGGAGCCTCGCATGCCGTTTACCGTCGCCATTTGCCCTTTATCGAATGACTCCACCACCAGCGCGCTGAGCATGCAGGAAATCACCTGATGACCAAATCCGCCGATCGAAATGAGCAGAATCGCCATCCACGGATCTTTGGTAATGGCAACCAATGCCAGCGATAACATAAGAAAGGCCCCGGTAACCGAACTGGCAACAATCGAATTGACGCGAGAACAGCCAAACAGGCGTACATATACCCGGGTCAGATAACCGCTCGCGACGCTGCCCAGATCGGCGGCCAGGAAAGGCAACCAGGCAAACATGGCAATCTGTTTTAAATCCATGCCGCGCTCGTTGGCCAAATAGAGCGGTACCCAGAAGCTCAATACCGCCCACGCAGGCTCCGCCATGAACGCCGGGATGGCGATACCGTAAAAGCGTTTATTTTTCGATACGGTTTTCAGCGCAGTGAAAAATGGCAGTTTAACCGGCGGCAGTTCGTTGTCCTGACGGATAAAGTCCAGCTCATCACGGCTCAGATTGGGGTGCTTCTCAGGATCATGGTAAAACGTCCACCACAGGATGACCCAGAGCATCGCCAGGCCGCCGGTGAACATGAAGGCCCCCTGCCAGCCGAAGTTGACATGCGCAATAACGATAATGGGTGGAGCCAACATCGCCCCGATGGAGAAACCAACCCCGGCCCAGCCCGCCGCAACCGGACGTTCTTTCTTGGGAAACCATTCCCCCAGCGTTTTAGCGTTAGCCGGCGTGGCCGCAGCCTCGGAGGCCCCCATGAAGAAGCGCAATATCGCCAGATGCAACCAGCTTCCGGCCCCGGCATGCAACATACACATCAATGCCCAAATGATTGCGCAGATAAGGAAGCCGACCTTCAGACCGATGACGTCAATCAACCAGCCACAAAGCGGCTGAAAAATGGTATAGGCCAGTTGGAATGCGCCAACAATCCAGGAGTATTGTTCCGTTGTAATGCCCAGACTGGTTTTCAGTTCAGGAGCAAGTATACCCAGCGAGTTACGGGTGATGTAGTTGACCGTCACCCCCAGTAAAAACAACGCCAGCATCCACCAGCGCAGATTTTTTAATTTCCATTTTCCCTTTGTCATCGGTGATGACTGATTGATATCAAGACTCATAATGAACGCCTTTTAGGAGGTATAATTATATTGGTCTGACATGTTTGAAAGAATTCGATATTTTTCACTCTTCAATACATGTGTGTTTTTTCATCTATTTGTATTTACTAGATTTTAATTAAATCCATCAACTATCATTGGTAAAAATTGGTTTACCAAAAAAGACTAGAACAATTAAAAACGCCGTGATACTCACTTTTTTGCAAAAATTTTCATGGTAAGTTCATAAGTAAACCAAATAACATCACCTGGCCTGTTTCAGTAACGTTTAGTGGTCATGAAAATTTTGTCATTTGTTAAGTTGAACGAGATCACAAAATGAAAAGAAACCTGAAGATACGTGAAATTGCGGCGCAGACGGGGTTTTCAATCAGTACGGTATCGCGCGTTTTGTCAGGCAAATCCAATACCAGCGAAGCGGCGAAATCACGGATTCTCGCTTGCGCCCGGCAGTACGGCGTATTAAACCATCTGGCGACCGGTCGCTTGTTACTGAATAGCCTGACGATTTTCGCTCCGCAGCGAGCTTTTGACGTCCGGTCTGACATCTTTTACCACAAGGTGATACAGAGCATTATTGATGCGCTGGCCCCCCATGAAGTCCGCGTGCGCTACTGCGGCTTAGACGAAAACGACAGCGATGTGCCGCTGTTTCTGGAAAAAATGAGCGATCCCGAGACAGAAGCCGCGATGTTGATCGGCATTGACGATCCCTATATCCATGCGCTGGCCGCCGATATAGGCAAGCCTTGTATTCTGATTAATTGTCTCGACCGAAAAATGAAGCTATCCGGCGTCGCACCCGCTCATCAGTTGATTGGCGAACTTTCGGTGAACTATCTGTTCGAGCAGGGACACCGTGATATTTTGACCCTGCTCTGCTTACGTCGCTATACCATGGAATTACGCCTGGCTGGGATTCGTGACGCCTACCAGAGCCACAATCTGCCGTTTTCCGATCAATACCATCTTCTGGCGCTGAGAAATTTCAGCATCGCCGAAGCCGAACAGAGAGTGACCGCGTTTCTGGCCGAGTGTCCGGCAGAACAAAAACCGACGGCTATTCTGGCGGGAGGGGATTTTATCGCGGTTGGCGCGGTCAATGCGCTCAATCAGGCTGGCTTACGCGTTCCACAGGATATCTCGGTCATGAGCATGGATGGCTTCAATCTGGCGACCATTCATGACATTCCTTTGACCTCGGTGCATGTGCCACGCGAAGATCTGGGCGAAGAAGCCGTTCGGTTACTGCAATACCAACTGATGCGCCCGGACGCGCCCACGGGCAACCTGCTGCTGAACGGCAAGCTGGTTATCCGCGACTCCGTCCGGCGTCTTCGTCCCAGTAAAACCCACGCGCCGGTACAAGATGACCACCTCTACGACTGAGGATTATCCTTCCGGATCAGCCACGCTTGTGCCGCCGCAAAGAAATTCTGCGCCAGCGGCGTCGCGCGGCCAGCCTGCGCCACGACCACGGCCGCATGTCGGCGCATGGGCGGTAAGGTAATCGGCCTCATGTTCAGGGCTGGCGTCATATCAGGGATCAGGCTCCCACGCGGAACAACGCCGCAGCCTAGTCCGACAAAAACACTTTGCATCAATTGCAGAATCGAGGTGCTTTCTACCTTGACCCACAGCGAGATCCCCGTTTCCCGGCAATGACCATCCAGATAACGACGAAAATAGCGGCTCGGCTCCGCCAGACATAACGGCAGATCGACCAGATCGTTCAATACCAGCGGCGAGTTGCCGACCATCTGCGGGAAATACCGTGGGTGGAACAGCAGATCAACCCCCTGTTCCGTCAACGGCGCAACCTGAAAGTGCAACTCCTGTAATGTCGACAGCTCAAAAAAGCCGATACCGACATCCACAGCGTGTGCATTCAATGCTTCCAGCAGCCGATCGGCGCTGAACAGGGATATTTGGAAATCCAACTGCGGATAGATTTCATTCACCGCCGCCAGCAGGCGGGACAGCGCAATACTGCTTTGGGGAACCGAGCCAATGCGCAATATGCCGCTCACGCCACGTTTCAACGACGCGACTTCCCGTTTTAACCCCTGATAGACGGAAACAATTTCTCGCGCCCAGAACAGCACCCGTTCGCCTTCGGCGGTAAATCCTTCAAAATTATTCCCCCGGTTGATCAGCGCCAGATCCAATTCACGTTCCAGGTTTTTTAATCGCATCGAGAGCGTCGGCTGACTAACGAAACTGGCTTCGGCCGCTCGCCCGAAATGGCGTTCTTTCTCCAGATTACAGAGGTAAATAAGCTGTTTAATATCCATAGCCGCAGACCATAATGATGTGAATCATCAGTATATCACCGCCTCGCGCTTTGACCGTACGTCACCAGCCGCCAACCGGTTGTATAGATAACTGCCCGGCTATACTATTGACGTAATCTAAAGACTTCGGGGAAGAAACCTGATGATCGATAAGCACTCTTTTATCCCGTTCTATCTGCAAATTGAGCAGATTCTGAGCCGGCAGATTCGCGATCGCACGCTGAAGCCCGGCGATCCGTTGCCGACGGAAGCCGAAATGTGCGAGCAATATCAGGTCTCCCGCATGACGGCGAGAAAAGCGGTGGATTATCTGGTCCGGCAAGGACTGGTAGAGCGTTTTCGCGGACGCGGCACCTTTGTTGCCCGACCGGATACGCGCATCAAGGTACAGCTGCCACTCGATCAACATCTGACTTCCAGCGAGGTGGCCAGCGCGGTCCATCGCCCTATCGTTAACCAACTGCTGCATTTTTCCCGACAGCCGGCCAGTCGCGACATCGCCAGCCAGCTACAGCTGGCTGAAAACGCCAATATTTATTACATGGTGCGCCTGAGGCTGATTGACGGAATCCCCTTTGTTTATGAACAATCCTGGATGAACAGCGAACGGTTCCCCGATCTCAGTGAGCACGACCTTAGCCAGTCAAAATACGCCTATCTCAAATCCAAAGGATACGATGCGGTGGGCAGCCATAAGCAAATCTTTGCCGAACTGCCTTCGTCAGAGGTTCGGGAAGCGCTGGGGCTGGCGCGCGATGAACCCGTTCTGCGCGCCAGCGTCATCGCATTCTTTGCCGGTCAGATCCCTTTTGAACTGTCGAACGTCTACTACAATCAACGCCATTACACTTTCACGCTGGATGCCCCGCTACGCCCGCTGATGGGGTGACGACAACTCATTCATCACTTCAGCTCCGGCCAATAGCCTTTATTCGCGTCGATCAGCGCATCCAGCACCTGACGGGCTTTTTTGGCATCGACCACCAGACGATTGAGCGTCAGCGCCTGCAAGGCTTTGGTGTAAGAACCTTCAAACCAGGCTTCGACAGTCAGGCGTTCATAGGCAAACTGCTGCTCAATCATCCCTTTGTAGAATGTGGGAATATTTCCCACGCCATAAGGCCGTGGCCCGTTGATCCCCAGGGTCGCCGCGACTTCCACCATCGCCGTATCGTCCAGATTGTTGACCAATCCGTTATTTTCCACGATCACCACGAAAATCCGGTGTTGGTTATAGGCAATAGATTCCGCCACTTCAACAATCATGTCGCCGTGCGCATCGTTGTGTACCACGCTGGCATCCTTTGTCGTACCGGCTTTCACGGCCTCGCGGCAGGTTTCAAATACCCGCTTTTCACGGCCCGCCATTACCTCATTGGCGCGGGTGAAATTCGGGTCCAGCTTGCTGAGCTTATATTCCGGGTACAGGTAATATTGCAGATAGGTATTGGGCAGGTAGTCAGGAAAATCGTGCAGCATATCGGCCACCACCGCATAGGTATCCAGCCATGAGCGATCGCGCTGTTCCGCATCCGCGGGTTTGAACCCCTGACGGCTGATGATTGCCTTCAACTGCGGCAGCAAATCGACACCCTGACGATCGTATAGGTGGGTAAACCAGCCAAAGTGATTCAAGCCAAAATAGACCGGCTCGAACTCATCGACACGGCGCTCCAGCAAACGGGCATAGGAACGCAGCAGATTGACCGGCTGATCGCAGATATTAAGAATTCGCCGGTCATGAGGAAACTTTACCCGCAACGCATCGGCCACGATCGCCGCTGGATTGGTATAATTCAGAATCCAGGCATCCGGAGAACGGGTACGCACCTGCTGCACCAGTTCAATCATGTCGCCGATAGATCGCATGCCGTAGGCAAAACCGCCGGGACCGCAGGTTTCCTGCCCGATCACGCCCAGCGACAGCGGGATTTTTTCATCCTTTTCCCGCATTTCATAGCCGCCGGTACGCATCTGGCAAAACACAAAATCCATCCCGGCAAAGGCTTCATCCACATCCGTGGTGTAGGAAAAATCCAGCTCCGGGTACTCTTCACTGAATAACAGGCGGGCGAAATCACCGATCACCGCCTGACGCTCCGCATTAACATCAAACATCACCAGCCGCTGCAAAGGAAACGTCGCTTTACGCTTGCACAGCGCTTTCAACAACCCCGGCGTCCAGGTTGAACCGCCCCCCACAATTACAATACTGTATTTCTTCGTCATCGCCGTTCTCCGTTTCATAAGGTTAAAAAGTTACCCTGTCACGCCAAGCGCGGTTTTGACATCGTTGGCAATTTTTTCCACTTTCGGACCGTAAATCACCTGGATGTTATGTTCATTAACCCGGTTGATGCCGTTCGCCCCGGTGGTCATTAACGTTTTATCTTCCACCCGCGCCATGTCTTTCACCTGCACGCGCAGGCGGGTAAAGCAGCAATCCACGTCTTCGATGTTGCTCTCGCCTCCCAGACCAATAATGATGGCTTGGGTACGCTCATCCGTACTGACCGGCGCCGCCTCATTCGCGGCGTCTTCCGGTTCCCGACCCGGCGTTTCAACACTCATCCGCTCGATAATGAATCGGAAGATAAAGTAGTAGGCCGGGAAATAAATCAGCCCCAGCAACGCGGCATACCACCATTGCGTTTTCAGCCCGCCCAGCATGCCGAATACCACCAGATCGATCGCGCCGCCCTGAATATTGCCGATCATCAGATGCAGCATGGACATCAGCATGAAAGACAGCCCGCTCAAGGCCGCATGAACCAGATAAAGAAGCGGTGAAACAAAAATGAAGCAGAACTCAAGCGGCTCGGTAATGCCGGTGGTGAATGAGGCCAGCGTGCCCGCCAGCATCAGCGCCTTAACCCGTTTCTTGTGTTCCGGACGCGCGCAGTGATACATCGCCAATGCGGCGCCGGGCAGGCCAAACATCATGATGGGGATCTTGCCCTGAGCCAGGAACTTGGTGGCTTCGCGGATGATGTCGTCGCTTACTGCTCCGGGATGGGTTAATGACTCATTGAAGATATTCAATGCGCCAACGATGGTTTGTCCATCCACAGTGGCAACGCCGCCGATCGGCGTAAAGCGCACGGTTTCATTGAGGATATGGTGCAGCCCGGTAGGGATCAGAATACGTTCGGAGAACCCATATAAAAACGCGCCATACTGCCCGCTATGACCAATCAGTTCACCGATCCAGGCAATGCCTCTACCAATGGTTGGCCAGATAAGCGCCAGCCCAAGCCCCACTAACGGCAGGCAAACGACGGTGATGATGGGCACAAACCGCCGTCCGCCAAAAAAGCTGATGGCCGTCGGCAATTCAATGGTATAGAAGCGGTTGTGCAGCAAGGCGGTGATGACACCGGCGATCACCCCGCCCAGTACGCTCATGTTATAGGTAAAAATCCCCAACGTTTGCGTAAACTCTGCCGCATACATCAGCGCGGCGGTATGATCCATACCCGCAGCAGCCAATGCGACAATGGTGGTGGTTTCCAGCGTCAGATTTTGTGCGGCCAATGTGGCTCTGACCCCAACGTGCATCGAAATAAAGCCAATGACGGCGGCAAACGCGGCAGTCGGTTTCTCCGCATTGGCTAAACCAATCGCACTGGCGACAGCAAAAAACAGCGGCAGGTTGGCGAATAACGCGCCGGCTACCTGACGAATAAAGCCAATGACCAATTGCAGTATTTTCATCTCGGTGAAAGCGTCACCGGTGATGGCCGGATTCTGCATGGCCGCCGCCAGTCCGAGGAAAACCCCGGCGGCGGCGATGACCGAAATCGGCATCATCAATGCTTTTCCGAACCCATGAATCTTATTGCCCAGATCTTTCATCGCTCGCTCTTCCTGTTTTTCCGTACTGGTTAAGTAATAGTCGGAAAACGGGATTATTTGTCTAGACAACTAGACAAAATAACAGGAATCAGCACTCGGTCACATTTTAACCCGCAATAAACCGCCTCTATCCCGCCATAGCCCTATTTGATTAGACGCTGTGACAGGCACAACCTAGACTCACCGCATAAGAGCAAATATTTAAAATTTTGTTCACATTTAAAAAACATTAACACCTGCGGATTTATCGATGAAATTCAAACCATCCATCAAGCCATACCGCAATGCGGCTGGCGGTTGGGGCTCTCTGGAAGCCACCACTCGTTTTGTACTGGACAGCAAACAAGCGCTGAAAAATATCCGAAACTTGTTGAGGGTCAATAAATCCAAAGGATTTGATTGTCCAGGCTGCGCCTGGGGCGATGACAACAGCAGCACGTTCAGCTTCTGTGAAAACGGCGCGAAAGCAGTGAGCTGGGAGGCCACGCGCAAAGCGGTGGATCTCGATTTCTTCGCCGCGCATAGCGTGACGACGCTACGTCAGCAAAGCGACTATTTCCTTGAATATCAGGGACGCTTAACGCACCCCATGCGCTACGATCGCGCCAGCGATCGCTATGTGCCCATCAGTTGGGACGACGCCTTTTCACTGATCGCCGGGCATGTCAAAAACATGGCGCATCCTGACCAACTGGAACTCTACACCTCCGGTCGCGCCAGTAATGAAGCGTCTTATCTGTATCAGGTATTTGGCCGCATGTTGGGAACCAACAATTTTCCTGACTGCTCGAATATGTGCCATGAAGCCAGCGGAACCGGGCTAAAGCAGAGTATTGGCGTCGGGAAAGGCACCATTCGTCTGGACGACTTCGAGTACGCCGACGCAATTTTCGTCTTCGGCCAAAACCCCGGCACCAATCATCCCCGGATGCTGCACAGCCTGCGCCACGCGGCCGATCGCGGCGCGCATATTGTCTCGTTCAACACGCTGCGAGAACGTGGTCTGGAACGCTTTGCCAACCCGCAAAACCCGCTGGAACTCCTGACGCCGCTATCCGGCGCCATCAGCGAAACCTATCTGCAACCCAATCTGGGCGGCGATATGGCAGCCGTTCGCGGTATGGTGAAAGCCTTGCTGGAAACACATCGCCAGCGTCTGGCCGCCGGTGAAGCGGGTCTGTTCGATCAGGCTTTCCTGTCTGCGCACACGCGGCAGGTTGACGACTATCTGGCCGTGGTGGATGCCACCCATTGGCAGAAAATCGAACAACAATCAGGATTAAGCGAATCCCAGTTGCGCTACGTCGCGGCGATTTATCAGCAATCCCCGCGCGTCATCTGTACCTGGGCGATGGGCGTCACTCAGCACAAACACTCGGTCGCCACCGTCCGGGAAATCGTCAACCTGCAATTGTTATTCGGTCAGTTGGGCAAACCCGGGGCCGGACTGTGTCCGGTTCGCGGACACAGTAATGTACAAGGCAATCGCACCATGGGGATTGATGAAAAGCCTTCTGCCGCGTTTTTGGATCGTTTGGCCTCGCATTTTAATTTCACGCCGCCTTACGCGCCGGGACATAACACCGTCGAAGCTCTGGAAGCCATGCTCCGCGGCGAGGTAAAAGTATTGATTGCGCTGGGAGGCAACCTTGCCGCCGCCGCGCCGGACTCCGCTCGCACCGAAGAGGCCCTCGGCCGCTGTGATCTGACGGTTCATATCAGTACCAAGCTGAACCGCAGCCATCTGATTACCGGTCAGGTTGATGCATTGATTTTGCCAACGCTGGGACGCACCGATCTCGATATGCAGGCCAGCGGCCCACAGTTTATTACCGTCGAAGATTCATTCAGCATGGTGCACGCCTCTCAGGGCGTCGGACAGCCGCTATCCCCTTTGCAGCGTTCTGAAACGGCGATTGTGGCGGGAATTGCCCATGCCATATTGGGAGATGAAAAACTGGACTGGCTGGCGTTGGCGGACGACTACGCGCTAATCCGCGATCATATCGCTGCCACGCTGCCCGGATTTGAGAACTTTAACGCCAACTGCGACTTGCCGGGCGGTTTTTATCTGGGCAATGCCGCCGCCGACCTGCGCTTTAACACCGCCAGCGGCAAGGCTCAGTTCAGTTATGCGTCGCTGCCAGACACGCTGTTTCCGCAGTTGGATGGACAGACGGTGCCTTTTACCCTGCAAACATTGCGTTCCCATGACCAGTACAACACCACGATTTATGGTCTGGATGACCGTTACCGCGGCGTATACGGCCAGCGTGACGTGTTGTTTATCCATCCGGATGACATCGCGGCGCTGGGGCTGGAAGACGGTGATCGGGTGGATATCGAAACCCTGTGGAACGATGGCATTACCCGAAAAGTAAGCGGTTTCAAACTGGTGGGCTACAATATTCCGCGCGGCAATCTGGCGGCCTATTATCCGGAAACCAACCCGCTGGTGCCATTATCCAGCTTTGGCGACGAAACCCATACCCCAACGTCAAAATCCGTACCGGTAAGTATTCGCCGTAGCGAGCAGGCAGAGCCTTTGTTACGCATCGCGTGACGGGGAGCACATGGAACGCTTGCCGCCAGCACCCGATTCGCGTAAAACTGTCAGCCGCTAATCGAGCTACTTACAACCGTATTTCTGGACGCCATGTTTCAAGATAATCCGCTGCTTGCACAGCTAAAACAGCAACTTCATTCTCAGACGCCGCGAGTCGAAGGTGTCGTCAAAGGCACCGACAAAGGCTTTGGCTTTCTTGAAGCTGATGCACAAAAGAGCTATTTCATCCCACCTCCGCAGATGAAAAAGGTGATGCACGGCGACCGAATTATCGCCACGCTGCACACCGAAAAAGAGCGTGAGGTTGCAGAGCCTGAATCCCTGATTGAACCTTTCCTGACCCGCTTCGTCGGGCGCGTTCAGAAAAAAGACGACCGCCTGTCCATCGTTCCTGACCATCCGTTGCTGAAAGAGGCGATTCCCTGCCGCGCCGCACGGGATGTCGGCCATGCGTTTCAGGAAGGCGACTGGGCGGTGGCGGAAATGCGCCGGCATCCGCTTAAGGGCGATCGCGGTTTTCACGCCGAACTGACCCAATACATCACCACCGGAGACGATCCGCTGGTGCCGTGGTGGGTGACGTTGTCACGTCATAATCTGGAGCGCACGGCGCCGGAGGTTGAAGCGACCGAGCGTAATGATGGCGAGCTGGTGCGTGAAGATCTGACCGCATTGAGCTTTGTGACCATCGACAGCGCCAGCACCGAAGATATGGATGATGCCCTGTTCGCTCAGGATAATGGCGATGGTTCGCTGCAATTGACCATTGCGATAGCCGACCCGACGGCCTATGTCGCCACCGGTAGCGAACTGGACAACATCGCTCGCCAACGGGCGTTTACCAACTACCTGCCCGGCTTCAATATTCCGATGCTGCCGCGTCCGCTGTCAGACGATATCTGCTCATTGCGACCCAATGCGCGCCGTCCTGTTCTGGCCTGTCGCGTCACTATTGGCGCTGATGGCGCGCTGGGCGACGATATCCATTTCTTCGCCGCCTGGATCGAATCCAAAGCCAAGCTGGTTTATGACGACGTTTCCGACTGGCTGGAAGAAACCGGCGAATGGCAGCCGTCCAACGACACGATTGCCGAACAGATTCGTTTATTGCACCGCATTTGTCTGGCGCGCAGCGAATGGCGTAATACCCATGCGCTGGTGTTTAAAGATCGCCCTGACTATCGCTTCATTCTGGGAGAAAAAGGCGAAGTGCTGGACATCGTGGTCGAACAGCGTCGTATCGCGAACCGCATCGTGGAAGAAGCCATGATCGCGGCCAACGTCTGTGCGGCGCGGGTACTGCGCGACAAGCTGGGCTTTGGCATTTACAACATTCATAACGGATTTGATCCTGCCTCGGTTGAACAGGCCGTTACCGTACTGGATACCCACGGCATCAAGGCCGATGCACCGGCGTTACTGACGCTTGAGGGCTTCTGCACGCTTCGCCGTGAACTGGATGCCCAACCCACGCAGTTCCTGGACAGCCGAATCCGCCGTTTCCAGTCGTTTGCTGAAGTCAGCACAACGCCGGGTCCCCACTTTGGTCTGGGTCTGGAAGCCTATGCAACCTGGACCTCACCGATTCGTAAGTATGGCGATATGATTAATCATCGCCTGCTGAAAGCCGTGATCACGGGTCAGTCAGCAGAGAAGCCGCAGGATGAAGTGACCGTTCAACTGGCGGAACGTCGTCGTCTGAATCGTATGGCGGAACGGGATGTCGGCGATTGGCTGTATGCCCGTTTTCTGAAGGACAAAGCCGGAACGGCTACGCGTTTTTCGGCAGAGATTATGGATGTCACCCGCGGTGGTCTGCGCGTTCGGCTACTGGATAACGGCGCGGTGGCGTTTATCCCGTCCTCTTTTATTCACGCCGTGCGCGACGAACTGGTATGCAGCCAGGAAATGGGCACCGTCTCCGTCAAAGGGGATGTGGTGTACCGTCAGGGCGATATTCTTGATGTGGTGATCGCCGAAGTTCGCCTGGAAACCCGCAGCATTCTGGCTAAACCGGCCGCATAGTGCGGCCCCTTTCTCCTGATATCGTTAGTTTACGCGATCGATTTCAGGAGCCATGCGGGACAGTTGCCTGTCCCGCATGTTTTACCTACCCTTTATCACTGAGTGTATACCCGCTCCCTGCCACGCCGTCATCAATGTGTGACAGGTTCTTCCCCTCCGACAGGAGCGTTTCCAATGAAAAACATCACGATCGGGACATCTGCACTACACGCCAGCAATATTTCACTGGGCTGTATGCGTATGGCGAAGAAAAGTACAGCAGAAGCCGCCGCTATCATCAGTACCGCCGTGGATGTGGGCATCGATTTTTTTGATCATGCCGATATCTATGGCGCAGGTCTGTCAGAAGAGATTTTTGCCGCCGCGCTACAAAAAACCGCCGTTAAACGGGAGTCCATTTTTCTGCAATCGAAATGTGGCATTCGCAAAGGCGCTTTCGATTTTTCCAAAACCCACATCATTGCGTCGGTAGAGGGCAGCTTACAGCGTTTAAAAACCGATTATCTGGATACTCTGTTGCTGCACCGCCCGGATACGCTGTTTGAGCCCGATGAAGTGGCCGCCGCCTTCGATGAACTGGAGAAAAGCGGCAAGGTCCGCTATTTCGGCGTCAGCAATCAGAACCCATTGCAGATCGAACTGCTGAAGAAATCGGTCACGCAGCCGCTGATTGCCAACCAGTTACAGTTCAGCATCATGCATACCGGCATGATTGATGCGGGGTTAAACGTCAACATGACCAACCCGGCTTCCGTTAATCACGACAGCGGAATTCTGGAATATTGTCGGCTGAACGATATCACCATTCAGGCCTGGTCCCCCTTTCAGTACGGCTTTTTTGACGGCGTTTTCCTGGATAATGACAAATTCCCCGAGCTTAATGCCACACTCGATCGCCTCGCCAGTCGCTATCAGGTAACCAATACGGCGATTGCCACAGCCTGGATCCTGCGTCACCCGGCTCAAATGCAGGTGATTATCGGCAGTATGAATCCTGAACGTATCCGTGATATTGCCCCGGCGTCAGACATTATCCTGCACCGTGAAGAGTGGTATGAGATCTATCGTGCGGCAGGCAATACGCTGCCTTAATTTATGACATCGCGATGGCTATCACGCCTGTACATGCATCACCAGGGATAGCGGGAGCCATCGCAGATGACTCCCGCAGGGCGTTCTTTTACCGGTTTTTTATTATTTTTCTGCCGATTGCTCCGTGGTAATTCGAACGTTTCCTTGAATTTATTTACAAAAATTTATCGTTGCTCACATTTCTCATTACTCTCCCTTCTCACTGGCCTTAAACACACTATTGTTAAATTGCATTAACACTCGCGCTATATCTCTTCCTGAATACGAAGGAGCCGTTGTTATGAATAACGTCAAGAGCATGGTGATCTGGCTATTAGTCGGCCTGGCGGGAGCCACTGCTTTCGCTATGCTGGCACTAAGCCGTGGTGAACACGTGAATGCCGTGTGGTTGGTGGTTGCTTCAGTGGCTTGTTATAGCATTGCCTACCGTTTTTATAGTTTGTTTATCGCCAAAAAAGTCTTTGAACTCGATGACCGCCGTTTGACGCCGGCGGAGCGACATAACGATGGACTGGATTACGTCCCTACCAATAAATGGGTGCTGTTCGGCCACCATTTTGCGGCGATTGCGGGCGCCGGTCCGCTGGTGGGCCCGATCCTGGCGGCCCAGATGGGCTTTCTACCCGGTACTATCTGGATTCTGGTTGGTGTGATGCTGGCCGGCGCCGTGCAGGATTTCCTGGTGCTGTTCATCTCCACCCGTCGCGACGGACGTTCGTTAGGCGAGATGGCCAAACAGGAACTGGGCGCTTTCGCGGGGGTGATCACCATGCTGGGCGCGCTGGGCGTGATGATTATCATCCTCTCCGCGCTGGCCCTTGTGGTAGTCAAGGCGCTGGCGGATAGCCCCTGGGGATTGTTCACCATCGCCGCCACCATCCCCATCGCGTTGTTCATGGGCGTTTATATGCGTTTTCTACGTCCCGGAAAAATTGCGGAAGTCTCCATCATCGGCTTTGTTCTGATGATGCTGGCGATTGTTTATGGCGGCAACATTGCCGCACATCCATACTGGGGACCTCTCTTTACCCTGAAAGGGACCACGCTGACCCTGATACTGGTGATCTACGGCTTTGTCGCTTCGGTACTGCCGGTGTGGCTCTTGCTGGCGCCGCGTGACTACCTCTCGACCTTCCTGAAGATCGGGGTGATTGTCGGGCTGGCGGTAGGTATCGTCTTCGCCATGCCTGAAATGAAAATGCCCGCGGTTTCGCGCTTTATTGATGGCTCGGGTCCGGTGTTTTCCGGCAGTCTGTTCCCCTTCCTGTTTATCACCATCGCCTGTGGCGCGATTTCCGGCTTCCATGCGCTGGTATCCAGCGGCACCACGCCAAAACTGGTCGAGCGTGAAAGCCATATCCGCTTTATTGGCTACGGCGCAATGCTGATGGAATCCTTTGTCGCCATCATGGCCCTTATCTGTGCTTCCGTTATTGAGCCGGGTATTTACTTCGCCATGAACTCCCCGGCCGCCTTAATCGGGACAACGGTGGAAAATGCTTCTCAGGTGATTAACAGCTGGGGGTTTGTGATTACGCCGGAAGCGCTCAGCGAGATAGCCCGCGACGTGGGTGAAGGCTCAATCCTGTCACGTGCCGGCGGGGCGCCGACCTTCGCGGTAGGGATGGCGCATATCATCACCGAGATCTTTAACAGCCGGGCAATGATGGCCTTCTGGTATCACTTTGCCATTCTGTTTGAAGCGCTGTTTATTCTGACCGCCGTCGATGCGGGCACCCGCGCCTGTCGTTTCATGGTGCAGGATCTGGTGGGCGTGGTGGTTCCCGGCATGGGTAAAAGCCATTCCTGGCTGGGTAATCTGGCGGGAACCACCGTCGCGGTCTCCGGCTGGGGATTCTTCGTCTATCAGGGCGTTATTGACCCGCTGGGCGGGATCAATACCCTCTGGCCGCTGTTCGGCATCGGTAACCAAATGCTGGCGTCTATGGCGCTGATCCTCGGCACGGTGGTCTTGTTCAAGATGAAGAAACAGCGCTACGCCTGGGTCACTATCGTGCCGACGGTCTGGCTGTTCATCACTTCGATGACCGCTGGCTGGCAGAAAATTTTCCACGAAACCCCCAGCATTGGCTTCCTGGCACAGGCGAAACGCTTCGCGGCCGGTATCGAGCAAGGCACCTTGATTGCGCCAGCCAAGAGCATTAAAGACATGGAAACCATCGTTTTCAGCAACCAGATTAACGCGGCGCTGTGCGGATTCTTTATGCTGGTCGCCGTCACCATGCTGATTTCGGCGTTCTTTGTTATTCGCCGGGCAATGAATAGCAGCACGCCAACCGCGAACGAAACGCCCGTTGTTTTCCGGGAGGAACCTCACCGTGGTTAAGCGTTGCAACAGAAGTCATGCAACCCTATTCTGTTGATCGAACATAAAAAACGTTAGGGTATCGGGCAGGGATAGCCCGTCATAAAAAATCCCTCCGCTGGAGTAATGCCAGTCAGTTAAGCAACTGACTGGCCCTTTTTCGGGGCTGAGGTGTATTTCCAGGGCCTCTCCTTTACCACTCTCGGGAAGGCCCTTTCCCTTCTTGTCGGTAACTTTACCAGTTGCCCCATACTTTCAAGATCACCCATCAGCTCCGGGATTCTCCCCGGTGAAGCGCCCTGCAGGGTCATCAGCATTCTCATTACCATTCCGCATGACTCTGAGAAGCTCAGCTGATTCGGCCAGTATCCTTTCAGATGTCCCGCCATTTTTATCATCTGATATCTCACCAGATTATACGCCAGTAATACCCCCCACAGTTCCTGCTCCACAAGCTCCGGCTTTTTACTTCTCAGCGTTAGCCTGCTCAGCTGCATCGTCTGTTTTATCTCCCTGTATCCCAGTTCGATCTCCCAGCGATGACTGTACAGGTCTGCCATTTCTCCACCAGGGTAACGCATGGCGTCCGTCATCGACGTTAGCAGATGGACGACTTTTCCTTTGCGCGTCACGGTCAGCAAACGCGCTGTCATCTCATTTCCCAGACCCGGCCACTTTTTTCGTGCCTGTGGACTGGTTTTCAGCTTCACCAGATGGTCGCCTTTACCCAGTTTTCTGACCTCTTCATACTGAGCTCCCTTTCTGAGAGGAAGCATCCAGTGGCGGTGCTCTCCCGCCTGGCTCCAAGCATTTAACAGCCCCAGTGAGTAATAGCCTTTATCCATCAACGTCAGGGTGTTATCTCCGGTTTGCTCTATAAGTTGCTC